>NZ_PKOZ01000002.1:300000-425553 GCF_002946355.1 Pradoshia eiseniae | reverse complement strand
ATTTAATACACTTGGCATACAGTAGTATGTAGTGCTTCAAATCATCTTTGAATTGGTGTAAAGCATTACGGAAACTATCGGGGGCGTTTGTCCAATAACAAGTTCAGCCATTTCCTTTTTGGAGATGGCTATTTTCATATTAAAAACTTGCATTAATCAATAGCAACAATCCTTGCAAATACAGCCTAGACAAAAAACAGGCGGTGAACCTCTTGGGTCCTCCGCCTGTTCATAATACACTTAATCTTCTAGTTCTTGATCGACTTCAAGAATCTTCCCTGTATATGCATCTACATCAACGTCATATTCAACCTTACCATCTTTGAATTCAAGCTCATACTTTTGGTTTTGGTTATCGTCGTCAATGTCCAATTCAACTTTTGTAACAGTCCCTTTAGCAACTGTTTTTGCGATATTGATGGCTTCTGCTTTTGTGATGACTCCTTTTTGTTTAGCTGCTGATTTAGTTGCTGAGGCTGCCGCTTTTTCTGTTGTTTGGGTCACCGCAGATCTGTCATCTTCATCATTTGTACCTGGTGCTTTTTCATTCACTCCAGCAGCTTTCATCGCTTCACGCTCAGTGACAGTCGCTTTTCCTGTCTCGGCATCAACCTCGATGCTCACTTCTTCATTATTGCTTTGTATATCAAATTCGTAATGAGGACGTTTGTCGTCACGATCATAGTCGGACTCTGTGATGGTTCCGTTTACTTCCTTCAAGGCAATGTCTTTCGCTTCCTGTGCTGTGATCAGTCTCGTGCTGGCAGCTTCCTGCTTCGCGGCAGATCCAGAATTCATGGATTGCGCTAGGACAAAGCCTCCAAATACAGCGGCTGAAATGGTTAACCCGATCAATAATTTCTTCATGATTATCTCTCTCCTTCATTCTTTAACTTACTTGTATTGTATAACCGCAACATTAAACGTAAATTAGAGAAAGATTAGAGTTTCATGAGAAAGGGATTCTAAAGATTAGAATTTGCTAAGAATGTTAGTCATCATACGTGATTGTAATGATTTCGCCTGTCAGCGCATGAATTTGCAGGGTGGCCTCATCCTCCTGATTTTCCAAATCGACATTATAATAACCGCCGTCATCTGTGGCGATGAACTCAACGTCATCAACGGATCCCTCAAATTGAGAGCGCGCAATCTTGACCACTTCCTCCTTCGTCAGAGGCTTAAGTTCGTCCTGTTCGGCTGGTGATTCTTCTGGCGTATCTATTTCTTCCTTAGCTCCCTCTTTGATGACCTTTAAATCACTGAACGTTCCCTCTTCTTCATTAACGAGCACTTGATAAATAAAGTCGTTCTTCCTGAAGGTGACCTCATATTGGTTCTTCTTTTTGGCAATCGCTTGTATCTCCCCATTATAGAGAGAAGACACTCTGTTTTTAATCTCGGCTTCTCCAAAGGTCGTCTTCGAGATGATTTGATTATAGGCATAAACCGCACAGAGTATGATGCAAATAAGGAGCAGAGCAGGCATTATCCAGAGATGCTTTTTACTCATTCGACTCCTCCCCCTTTGGCAGCATAATCGTAAAGAGTGTTCCTTCCCCAATCTTGCTTTCAACCGTTATCGTCCCGCCAAGCAGCTCCGCAAAGTCCTTTGCAATCGCGAGTCCTAGTCCAGTGCCGCCTGTTTGGCGATTCCGGTCCTTGTTCACGCGATAGAAGCGGTCAAATATGTAGGGAATATCCTCCTCCTTGATTCCGATTCCGTAATCACACACTTGGATAGTAATCCCTGTGCCATTCATGACCGTGATATCAATCTTTCCCTCACTGTATTGACGGGCATTATCGAGCAGAATGAAGATGATCTGCCTAAGCTTGGATACATCCGTCTTGAAGGTAAACACCTCACCATACAGGTTGACTTCTCTTTTGTAAGCCTTCCGATAACTTTCGATAATGCTTGTTAACAGTTCCGTCGTGGTGATTGTTTCCCATTTTAGCTGCAAGGTTTCATTCGCCCTAGCAAGTTCAAGCATTTGCTCCATCATCACCTTCATTTGGGCAGTTTGCGAGGTGATAGCCTCTAATGCCTCACGGTTGATTTCTTCATTCTCAAATCCCCTTCTCTTCAAAAGCTTTGCGTAGGATTCTATAATCGTGAGAGGTGTTTTCAGTTCATGGGAGGCATTACCGACGAATTGCTGCTGCTTATTATAGCTGTCCTTAAGCTTATCCATGAGCGAATTATACGTATAGGTCATCTCCGCGATTTCACCTTTTTTATCGTCTGGAGCCTCCAGTTTATCGTATCTGGCCTGGGAGATATTCCGTCTCATCGTGCTTGTCAGCCTTTGAATCGGGAGAACAATCAGCCGCACGAGCAATTGGCTTGCCAAATAAATAGGAATGATGGCAAGCAGCGTAATCAGAATCAATATCCATTTCAAGATAGCCATATTAGCGGATACCTCTTGCAGCGGCTGAACAAGATGAACATCCACGACCGATTGATCCGGCCAGACCATCGGATAGCGGACAGCCATCACAAGCTCTCCCTCCCACTCTGAAACGGTATACTTGCCTCCTTCCTCAATGGCATACTCCATCTTATCCGCCGTGGATGTAGCTTGAAGACGGAGAATGGCTTCGTCCTTCTCATCCTTAATGTAGATCATTCCATTTTGCGGGATGTAGGAGCGCAGGAGCGTATCAATATTCGCCGCGCTCTCAAGCTCACTAATGGCCGCTAGCATTTCATCGCCATCCATCTGAAGCCTGTGATATTCTGTGTCGTAGGCGAGATATTTGTACAAATAATAAATACCGGTGAAGCTGATGAGGAAGATAAAAAGAGTCAGGACAGTCGATAATAGATTGATTCTTGTTTGTAATTTCACCGTCTACTCCTCCTTCATCACATACCCGACGCTTCTGACGGTTCGGATGATCGAATCCCCTAATTTTTGACGGAGATAGCGAACGTATACATCAACGACATTCGTATCGCCGTAATAATCAAACCCCCAAACCGCATCAAGGATTTGTTCTCTCGATTGGACGATATTTTTATTCCGCATAAAATGAACCAGCAAATCGAATTCTCTTGGCGTCAGTTCAATCACCTTTCCATTCTGTTTGACAACATGGCTGTCAATATTGACATGGATTGAGCCCAGACAGCATTCATGGGGTGCTTTAGAATCAGGAACTGGCACAGAAGAATGGAAGCGCAAGTTCACACGTATACGTGCAAGCAATTCCTCAAACTCAAATGGTTTAGTGACATAATCATTCGCCCCAAGGTTCAGCCCTTCGACCTTGTCCTTCACATCGCTTTTAGCTGTCAATAATATCACTGGGACAAGCGAAGAAGCTCGAATATTCGCCAGCACCTCAAGACCATTCATTTCAGGCAGCATGACATCAAGCAGGATAAGGTCGTAGGAGCCTTTCTGGAACATATCTAGACCCTCGCGCCCAGTATGGGCAATGGCTGATTCAAACTCTTCAAATTGCAATTCAAGCTGCAAAAGTCTAGCAAGCTGAGGCTCATCCTCTATGATTAAAATTTTCTGTTTCATCTGTCCGTTCACCTCCCTAAGAAGTATTATCCCTTAATAATAGTATAGATGAAAAAGAGACAAACCCCTAAAAAGGACTTGTCTCTTTCTGTCGCATCTTCATTTCTTCTGCTGTATAGATGATCCTCATTGGATTGCCGCCGACAAAGGCCCCTGCTGGAACATCACGATGAACGAGTGTTCCGGCTGATACGATGGCACCATCCCCTATGCTCACTCCAGGGAGAATCGTTGAATTAGCGCCAATCATCACCTCATCGCCAATCTCGACCTCCCCAAGACGATACTCGGTTATCAAATACTCATGAGCAAGTATCGTGGAATTATAGCCAATGATTGAGTTACGTCCAATCTTAATCATCTCGGGATACATGATATCCGGCATGACCATGAAGGCGATGGATGTTTGATCACCGATCTTCATTCCCGTAAAAGTACGGTACAGCCAGTTTTTCAAACGCATGAAAGGGGTAAAGCGCGCAATCATGAGAACAAGGACATTACGAAACACCTTCCAGAATGAGACGGTCTTATACACATGCCATAATGAGTTGCCCCCACCCTTCAGTGGATAACGCTTTGTCCTTCTCATGATTCAACAATTTTCAAGAGATCACGCATATTTTCAAGCATATAGTCGGGGCCATATTGCTCGAGATAATCTCTTCCCTTTAATGCCCATGCTACTCCTGCCGTTTTGGTGCCTGCGTTCTTCCCCGCCAGGATATCATGGCTATTGTCACCAACCATGATGGTTTCCTCAGCAGATGAACCAATTAACTTCAAGGCAAGCTCAATTGGCTCCGGATCCGGCTTCGGATTCTTGACATCATCAAGAGTCACGACCACATCGAAAAATGAATCAAGCCGCCCTTTCAGAAGGCCGCGTTGTACCGCCTTGCGCATTTTTGTTGTGACAATGCCCACTTTATAGTTGCGTTCCTTTAATTCCCGGATTGTCTCATACACACCTTCGTATTCCTCAACCAACAAATCATGGTGCAAATGATTATGCTCTCTGTAATGCTCAATCATTTCCTCAGCACGCTCAAGATCCAATCCGCTGAAGGTTTCCAGCAGTGACGGACCAATAAATTCATACACGTCTTCACGGGTATATTGGTTCGGATAATAATGATTTAATGTATGCAGAAAAGAAGCAATGATTAATTCATTTGTATTAATCAATGTCCCATCTAAGTCAAATAATAGCGTTGTGATTTTCTTCTCCACTAGGGTTTACCTTTCCTTTCTTTTCATCCAGTCTTGCCCAGATACGTGAGATAATCATCGCGAGCAGGATTGCCGTCACAAGCCTGATAATAAGGAGTGGGATGACAGGCACCCCAAGCGGGATAAAGATGACGGTATCCTCAACGACTGCATGGCAGGCTACCAAAAAGATAAACGCAATTGTCATATCCTTTTTGCTGACGCCATCCTCACGAACTGCCTCCAGCATGACTCCTGCCCCATAAGCGAGCCCTATGACAAGGCCAGCGACCAGTGTCATGGAGGTATTCTCCTTCATTCCAAGCATTCTTGTCACCGGCTTCATCCATTTTGAAAACAAATTCAGCCAATTCAAATCCTTCATGATTTGAATGATAAGCATGAGCGGAATGATAATGAATGCAAGCTTCAGCGTGCCAGAAGTCGCCGCTGTCAGTCCGCTCCAAAGAATTGGCCAGAGGCCTGTAATCGTCTCTTCACCACCAACTGCTCCCCCATATTGTATGACCTCGCCGCCTCCGCGCCAAACAAGGTTTATAACAACTGCCGACAGAATCGCTAGACCAATCCTTGTCACTAAGACTACCCATAGCTTCACACCGACCTTTAGAGCCACACTTGTCTCAATAAAGAGATTGTGACAAAAGGACAGCATCGTCGCAATGATGAATACCTCCTTCACCGTTAAGGAGTCAAGAGCTAGAATGCCGCCGATTCCGGCATATAAATTCAAAAAGTTCCCAAGAACGAGCGGAATGGCCGCATCCCCCGGCAATCCAATCAGCCCCATCGCCGGACTGATTAGGTCAATCAGCCACGGCAGGAGGGGCGTATACTGGAGTATTGTGACGAATAATGTAATCGGGAATATGACCTTCCCGAGCATCCACGTTGTCTTTAGTCCAGACTGCAACCCTTTAACCCAAGTACTTCTCGTCAAAAATACTCCTCCCCTTCCCCTTATGACCTACATATCAAGATACTTCTTCTCGGAATAACCGAGCTTACGTCTAACAATGATTAAAACAACGCCGACCAAGATGAGCACAAGGGATAATACCTGTGCCATACGGAGGGTGTCAAACAGCATCAAGCTGTCGGTTCGTAAGCCTTCCACAAAAAAGCGGCCAATGGAGTACCAAATAACATAGGTCAAGAATAGCTCTCCCTGACGAAGGTTCACTCTGCGTAAAGCAATCAAAATGGCAAAGCCAACGATGTTCCATAAGGACTCATACAAAAATGTCGGATGATGGTAAGCACCGTTTATGTACATTTGGTTAATAATGAAATCCGGGATAAATAAATTCTCCAGGAAGCTGCGGCTCACTTCACCGCCATATGCCTCTTGATTAATGAAGTTCCCCCACCGTCCGATCGCTTGCCCAAGAATGATGGATGGAGCAGCGATATCAGCAAGCTTCCAAAAGGATAATCCCTTGACCCTTGCAAAAACAATCGTCGTGATAACCGCTCCAATTAATGCTCCATGAATCGCAATCCCGCCATTCCAAATCTTTACGATATCACCTAAATGGTCTTTATAATAGGACCATTCAAAAATCACGTAATAGATGCGTGCACTTATAATCGAAATTGGCACCGCATAGATAAGTAAATCAATAAAAACATCTTTATTTAGCCCGCGTCGCTCCGATTCCCGCATGGCGAGCCACAGTCCGAGAAAAACCCCGAGACCAATGATGATTCCGTACCAATAAATAGATAGTGATCCAATCTGAATCGCCACCCGATCAATTGTACCAATCGTACCCATTCTATTCGTCCACCTCTTTATTCATGTTTGTTCTCTTCAATCGCTTCGTTCAGCTTTTCTGTGAACTGCTGAGCTGTATTCACACCCATTCGTTTCAAGCGGAAATTCATGGCGGCCACCTCAATGATGACGGCGATATTTCGGCCCGGACGAACAGGGATGTTCATGCGCGTAATATTCGTGTCAATAATCCGAATTTTTTCCTCCTCAAGACCAAGCCTATCATAATTCTTTTGCTGATCCCAAAGCTCTAAATTGATGACTAGTGAGATCTTTTTATGACTTCGGACAGCACCTGCACCGAATAAGGTCATCACATTGATGATGCCCACTCCCCTGATTTCAAGCAAATGCTCAATTAGTTCAGGCGAGTTGCCGACTAATGTATCATCATCCTCTTGACGAATTTCAACACAGTCATCGGCCACAAGACGATGTCCTCTTTTCACTAGCTCTAGCGCAGTCTCACTCTTACCGACCCCGCTTTTGCCTGTAATCAGGACTCCAACGCCATAAATGTCAACGAGCACCCCATGGACAGCGGTCGTTGGCGCTAATTTGCTTTCAAGAAAATTAGTTAAACGGCTGGAAAAACGGGTCGTTTTCATCGATGTGCGAAGAACGGGAACTGATACTTTTTCTGCAGCCACGATTAATTCTTGAGGAATATCAATACCTCTGGTAACAATAATACAAGGGGTAATATCACTGCATAATCTCTCCATTCGGCCTGCACGCACTTCCGGGCTGAGCCTTGAGAAGAAGGTTAGTTCGGTCATGCCAAGGATTTGAATTCGATCAGCCGGATAATAATCAAAGTATCCTGCAATTTCAAGGCCTGGCCTTGATAGATCACTTACTGTTATCGGTCTATTGATGCCTTCTTCCCCACTGATGAGTTCTAGCTGAAACTCGTCAATGAGATCTACTGTTTTAACTTTGGGCAAAAAAATTCCCTCCCTGAACATTATTAGGAAATCGTGCTTTCATTTTATCATTATTTCCTATTAAACCATACACTAACGGATAGATAATTCTGTTTTTCTGACTAATGATGCGATACGATAGGAAGAGAAGAGAGATATCTATTTAAAGGAGCTGAGAGAATGACCATACTAATCAAGAATGCAACCATCTATCTCGATGATGCCACTCTCGAGGATGGATATATTTTGATTGATGGTGAAACCATTAAGGAAGTAGGACCAGCACATCTAGCTCCCCATGAAGCTGATGAAATACTGACCCTATCGCCAAATGAAGTTGTGCTTCCAGGATTTATTGATATGCATATCCACGGTGCCGGCGGAAGCGATGCGATGGATGGAACAGTAGAAGCCGTTGCCCACATGGCAGCATTCCTACCTAAGGAAGGAACCACCTCCTTCTTGCCAACTACCATGACTCAATCTCCGGAGAGCATCGAACAGGCTTTAGAAGCGCTTCATCAATATAGCCAATCGGATAATGTTCCCGGGACTGCAGATGTTATCGGCGTTCACTTAGAGGGACCTTTCGTCAATCCTTCCAAAGCCGGTGCCCAGCCAGTCCAATATATCATTAATCCCGATGCCGAGCTCTTCAAGAAATGGTATGAGTTATCCGGCCAAACGATTAAGCAGGTTACGCTCGCTCCAGAGGAGCCAGGCGGCAAGGAATTGGTAGAACTGTTGAAAAAGGAAGGGATTATCTCATCCATCGGTCATACAGGGGCGACTTATCAGGAAACGATGGACGCTATCTCACTCGGCGTCAGTCAAGCCACCCATCTATTCAACCAGATGACAGGCCTTCATCACCGAGATATCGGGGCAGCAGGAGCCTCTCTCATGAATGAGAGTATATACGCAGAACTGATTGTGGACGGTATTCATGTCTCTCCTGAAATGGTTGAGCTCGCTCTCAAGCTAAAAGGGATTGACCGAACCATCCTGATTACGGATGCCATGCGTGCCAAAGGCCTTTCAGACGGCAAATACGATCTTGGCGGACAAGATGTATTCGTTAAAGGCAAGGAAGCCAGACTAGAAGACGGTGCCCTTGCCGGCAGCATCCTTAAGATGAATGATGCCGTGAAAAACATCATCACTTATACGGGCTGCTCGCTAAAAGACGCTGTCCAAATGGCAGCCGTCAACCCGGCTAAGCAATTGAATATATATGACAAAAAGGGCAGCATTGCTGCAGGGAAGGATGCGGACATTGTCATTCTTGACGACGACTTCCAGGTTCGCACAACGATTTGTCGAGGAAAAATAGCCTATAGAGGAGAGTAAGAGCTATGTCACAAAACAACATGAAAATCATCGTAGTTGAAGACTATAATGAAATGAGCAAAAAAGCGGCCGAGATTCTTATCAAAAAAGTCCAAGAAAAGCCGAATGCAGTACTAGGGCTTGCGACAGGAAGCACACCAGTCGGTCTTTATAAGGAATTGATCGAAGACAATCAGAAAAACGGGACAAGCTACAAAGATATCCATACTGTCAATTTGGATGAGTATATTGGGCTTCCGAAAGAAGACAAAAACAGCTATTATACCTTTATGCGCGAGAATCTCTTTAATCAGCTCACGATTCCGGAGGAACACACGAACATCCCAAATGGCAATAACCAAGATTTACTCGAAGAATGCGACCGATATGAAAAGATTATCGATGCGCTAGGACAAGTTGATCTTCAAATACTCGGAATTGGCTCAAACGGCCATATCGGATTTAATGAGCCAGGCAGCTCTTTCACAGGTCAAACTCATATCATTGACCTCAAGGAAAGCACGCGTCAGGCAAATGCCCGTTTCTTCGAATCGATTGATGAGGTACCAAAACAAGCGATCACAATGGGCATTGGCACCATTATGAAAAGCAAAGAAATCCTCCTTTTGGCCTCAGGCACAGCTAAAGCAGAGGCCATTCGCGGAACGATTCATGGAGAAGTAACAGAAGATTTGCCTGCAAGCATTCTTCAAACTCACCCGAATGTTACGTTAATTGTTGATAAAGAAGCTTATTCATTATGTGAATAAGACTACAAGACAAAGGACAAACCTGCAGCGATAGTAGGTTTGTCTTTTTTTCATTCCTATGGTCCATTTCTAGGCTTGTCTCATATGATAAGTACAAAGATAAAGGAGGTAATTAGCGTGAAGATTGTGCTTGATGCGGGTCATGGATTTGCTACTTTGGGGAAGCAGACACCAGATGGGATGAAGGAATATGAGTTTAATCGGGCAGTCGCCCACTATGCACGCAATCTCCTTTCGGGTTATGACAATCTTGAAGTTTTATTCACACATAGCGATGAGCAGGATGTTCCGCTCAAAGGGCGAACCGATATGGCTAACAGGCTTGGGGCTGACTGTTTTCTGTCCATACACGCCAATGCGGCTGGCGATGGGAAATGGCATGAAGCTGAAGGAATTGAGACATTCATTCACACATCCACTCCCTGGGATGCCCATTTCCTTGCTACGGCAATCCAAGATCAGCTCATTAGATTGACCGGCCGTAAAAATCGTGGAGTTAAGACGGCTAATTTCCATGTACTTCGCGAGACGACGATGACTGCTATCCTTGTTGAATGCGGCTTTATGACGCACAAGGAGGAAAGCAAGCTTCTGCAAAGTGAGAGCTACAGAAAGCAATGCGCCACAGCCATTGTTCAGGCAGTCATTCAACATTATGACCTGAAGAAAGAGATGAAGGCTTCTTCCAAGAAGCTTTATAAAGTTCAGGTGGGAGCCTTTGCCAATAAAAGAGGTGCAGAACAGCTAGCTGCAGAGCTCCAAAAACTTGGGTTTGACACCCATATTATTCAAACGCCATAATTTAAAGGCCTGAAGCAAACATTTGCTTCAGGCCTTTCATTTTTAGTCCGTAACACTTTCCATAATCGTGTTTACGAAGGATAAGATGACAGATACGAGGAAGGTCAGCCAAAATCCGTCTATTTGAAAAGCACTGCCCATCACGGCATCAACAATGCTCAGCACGATTGTATTGATAAAGAGCAAAAAGATGCCCAGTGTCACAATGGTGATCGGTAATGTCAGGATGGTCACGATTGGCTTCACAATGACATTGCAGATTGACAAGACGATTGCTGCAATGATGGCTGCCCCAAATCCGGATACATGCACACCTTCAAATACCTGCATTAACAAGACAAATACCGCTGCATTAATAAGTATCTTTAGAATCCATTTCATCGACTGGTACTCTCCTCTGCTTGCTCCCTCGGCATGAAATAGCTAAGAATGGTATATGGAATAATCAAAAGAAAACTAGTTGGAATCAGCCCAATAACGAACAATATACGCAGGATAATCGGCTTAATGCCAAAATAACGAGCGATTCCTCCTAACACTCCCAATAAAACCTTATCGGAGTAATTGGTTCTCATAAGCTTTTTATTCATATCGCTGATTTTACAACTCCTTTATAGAATCCGCGCCGACATCAAAGGGTATGCTTCACCTTAATGCTGCCTGCTTTTGATTCGGCAAAAACATGCATGGAATGCTCTTCTTTTTGCATGGATTGGAAACGAAGCATTTTTTGAACGATGTCATTTTTCTCCTCAACCACTTGAATACCCTTCAAATCAATATTGAAACTGCCAAGATTCGACTTTAATTCTCCGTCACAGGTTGTGCCCTGCGGGATTTGCAGATTGATGCTTCCTGCTTGCGCTTTTGCACGAAGCGTTTCTCCATATTGGCCCGCTTGCTTACATTGAATGCTGCCATTAATCGTTTGAATATCAGCAGTCCGGAATGACCCATCCACTTGAATCGATCCGTTCATCGTATCAACCTCAAGCTCGCCTGCATCGAAGGACGTGAGCTTAATCGCCCCATTCACGGTCTCAAATTCTGCCTCACGCGCATTAAAATCGCGGAAAGCAATGGTCCCGTTCGCCGTCTTTGTCTTAATCTCATCAACATTCATATCCTCGCCCGTGATGCCTCCGTTAAATAGGCGTATCCTCAGCTCTTGGTATCGATTTTTCGGCACTTTAATGGTTGCCTTCAATTTAATTGCACGATCTTGAAGGGAGAATTTCAGCTTGCCATTCTCAATTTTATTGACGATTTGATTTTGCAGCTTTTCCCTTGCCTCAGTCGTATTTTCTGCGCGATATACCTTCGCTTTACATTCAATATCCACTTCATTGCGATCCCATGGAGCAATAGTGATTTCTCCGTTAGCCACATCAATATCAATCATATTAAACGGTTTCGTCTCTTGATGGTACAGATGGTCAATCTCTATGCTGGAGCCGAAATTCCAATCAAAATCGATATCCTTGATTTTTTTCACGACATCATCCACGACACCCAAAATCCGATCCATTGTGGATACAGTCTTTTTCGCATGCGGCTGCTCTTGTTTTCTGTCTCCCTCTGGCTGTACAGTTGTCGCTAGCTCCCTTGACTCCTGCTGGTTTTCTTGTTGGGCGAGCTTTTCTTTCTTGTCGAGCTGTTCGAGCAGGAGCAATGCCTCATCTGCATTCAAAAGCCCTTCCTTGACCATTTCCAGAATACGTTTTTTCTCATCGTTCATATTAGTCATCTCCCTTATAGCATGGTTTTAACCTATGCAAACTTTATGACATTATGTGTATGCACAAAACTATTTCTTCTATCATGTACGAATAAGAACAAAAAAGGTTTCCATAAAAAATGGAAGACGTGCCCATCAATCCTCTGACAATCAGTCTTACAATTGATAAACACGCCTTTATTCTTGCTTGCCCTTAAAGCTTTAAGCCTTCAAAAAAAAACTTCCTCAATGACCCGTCTTCTGTGTCAGCCGCTCCTCCATCCGCTTGCGATCGCGTTCAAGAATCGGCTTCAAATATTGACCTGTATAAGATTCCGGCGTTTCCGCGATATGCTCTGGCGGGCCGGAAGCAATAAGGGTACCACCCTTTTCACCGCCCTCAGGACCAAGATCAATCAGATAATCGGCCGCCTTGATGACATCAAGATTATGCTCAATAACCAGGACTGTATCCCCGTTATCAACAAGACGCTGCAGCACTTCCAATAAGCGCGCAATATCCTCTACATGCAAGCCTGTTGTCGGTTCATCGAGAATATAGAGTGAGCGTCCATTAGAGCGTCTATGGAGCTCACTGGCCAATTTCATCCGCTGCGCCTCCCCTCCAGAAAGGGTCGTTGCCGGCTGACCAAGTTTAATATAACCGAGCCCGACATCATGGATAGTTTGAAGCTTCCGTTTAATTCTTGGCAGGTTTTCAAAGAATTGAAGAGCTTCTTCAACCGTCATATCAAGAATATCTGAAATGCTTTTTCCTTTATAGGTAACCTCTAAGGTTTCCCGATTATAACGTTTGCCATGACAAACCTCACAAGGAACATACACATCCGGCAGGAAATGCATCTCTATCTTAATGATTCCATCCCCTCGGCATGCTTCACAGCGGCCACCTTTAACGTTAAAGCTAAAGCGGCCCTTCTGATAACCGCGCACCTTCGCCTCATTTGTTGATGCAAACACATCTCGAATATCATCAAATACACCCGTATAGGTTGCCGGGTTAGAGCGCGGAGTCCGGCCAATAGGGGATTGATCGATATCAATGACCTTCTCAAGCGCCTCGATTCCCTTTATCTCCTTATGCAGCCCAGGCTTCGCCTTAGCACGTTGCAGTTTATGGGCCAGCGATTTATGAAGGATTTCATTAACAAGCGTACTTTTCCCTGAGCCGGAAACCCCTGTTACGGCAACAAATGTTCCAAGCGGGAAGGAAACATTTATATTGCGCAGATTATTTTCCCGTGCTCCACGAATTTCAATCTCCTGTCCATTCCCTTTCCTGCGTTCATGAGGAAGCGGAATGAACTTCTCCCCCGAGAGATATTGGCCTGTGAGGGAATTTGGATTCTTCATGACCTCTTCAGGTGTGCCAGCAGCTACGATTTGTCCGCCATTCGCGCCAGCCCCGGGACCGACATCAATTAAATAATCAGCCGCAAGCATCGTGTCTTCATCATGCTCAACAACGATTAATGTATTCCCGATATCACGCATGCTCCGAAGCGCATCAATCAGGCGATCATTATCGCGCTGATGAAGGCCGATAGACGGTTCATCAAGTATATAAAGAACACCCGTTAAACGTGAACCAATCTGGGTAGCCAGACGGATTCGCTGTGCTTCCCCCCCAGACATGGTACCTGCAGCCCGGTTAAGTGTTAAATATTCTAGACCCACATTATTGAGAAATCCAAGCCGCTCCTTAATTTCACGGAAAATAGAACGGCCGATGCTCATATCTTTCTCTGACAGCTCTAAGCTGTCGAAGAATGTATACGCATCCTGTATAGACAGCTCTGAAATCTGTCCAATATGACGCCCGTCAACAAGGACGGCCATACTCTCCTTCTTCAAGCGGTAACCTTTACATGTCGGGCACTTTTGCTCAGCCATGTATTTCTCCATCTGATCCCGAATATAATCAGAATTAGTTTCTCGATAGCGGCGCTCCACATTGTTGAGCACCCCTTCAAACTCCACATAATTCTCGCGTACCTGGCCAAAATCATTCTCGTAACGGAAATAGATTTTCTCGCCGTCAGACCCATTCAGAATTTTATCCATTTGGTCCTCTCGCAGCTGCGATACCGGTACATCCATGTCAATTCCATAATGGTCAGCAATACACTCAAGCAGCTTCGGGTAATATTGTGAACTCGTCGGCTGCCATGGAGCAATCGCATGCTCCCGCAAGGTCAATTCCGTGTCAGGAATGACCGCATCCTTATCCACCTTCAGCTTATATCCAATTCCATCACATGTCGGGCAGGCACCAAACGGACTGTTAAAGGAGAAAATACGCGGTTCAAGCTCCCCGATGGAGAACCCGCAATACGGGCAGGAATGGTGCTCACTGAAGAGAAGCTCCTCTTGTCCGATGACATCAATCATGACTTTTCCATGACCGATGGAAAGCGCTGATTCAAGGGAATCAGATAGTCTTGTTGCGATTCCTTCCTTCACGACAATCCTGTCAATGACAACCTCAATGGAATGGCTCTTATTCTTATCAAGCTCAATATTATCATCCAAATCATACATTTCATTATCGATCCGAACCCTCACATACCCTTGTTTCTTAATATCTTCAAGGAGCTTTGCATGGGTCCCTTTTCTTCCTGTCACAGCAGGAGCAAGAACCTGCAGCTTCGTCCGCTCAGGATATTCCATAATTCGGTCTACCATCTGTTCAATTGTCTGTGAGGTAATCTCTATCCCATGCTTCGGACAAACCGGCTTGCCGACGCGGGCATACAAAAGGCGCATATAATCGTAGATTTCCGTAACAGTCGCCACTGTAGACCGCGGGTTGCGGCTCGTCGTTTTCTGATCAATGGAGATGGAAGGCGACAGCCCTTCTATGCTATCGACATCCGGCTTATCCATTTGACCAAGGAATTGCCGCGCGTAGGCGGACAATGATTCCACATAGCGCCGCTGCCCTTCTGCATAAATCGTGTCAAAGGCAAGCGACGATTTCCCTGAGCCAGAGAGACCTGTCAGAACGACTAATTGATCACGCGGAATCGTGACGTCAATATCCTTCAGGTTATTTTCTCTTGCTCCCTTCACTACTATCTTATCTAAAGCCATCCTTTGTTCATCCTTCCGCTTTCAGCTCTAAAATCAAGTCTCTCAGTTCTGCCGCACGCTCAAAATCAAGAGCACGGGCAGCATCTTTCATCTCTTTCTCCATACGGGCAATGACCTGCTGACGGTCTTTCTTGGACAAGTTCTCATATTGCTTAGCCGCACGCTCTTCCTCTCCTGCTTCAGCTGCCTGCGTTGCCCGGATGACATCACGAATATCCTTTTGGATTGTCTTCGGTGTAATGCCATGCTCAATATTATAGGCTTCCTGAATAGCCCTTCTCCTCTTCGTCTCAGAAATGGCAATCTCCATGGAATTCGTCATCTTATCGGCATACATGATGACGTGCCCATTCTCATTACGCGCCGCACGCCCAATCGTTTGGATGAGCGAACGCTCTGAACGCAAAAATCCTTCCTTATCGGCATCCAATATCGCCACCAATGATACTTCTGGTATATCGAGACCTTCCCTAAGGAGGTTGATACCGATGAGAACGTCATATTTACCAAGGCGTAAATCCCGGATAATCTCAATACGCTCAAGCGTCTTAATCTCTGAATGGAGATATTGAACCTTCACGCCAAGCTCTTTCAAATAATCGGTCAAGTCCTCAGACATTTTCTTAGTCAATGTCGTCACAAGCACCCGTTCATTCTTCGCTATTCTCTCATTTATCTCACCGAGCAAGTCATCAATTTGCCCCTCAATCGGACGCACATCCACGTTCGGGTCCAAGAGACCTGTCGGGCGGATAATCTGCTCAATCACGCCTGGCGCGTGCTCTTCTTCATATGGTCCAGGAGTGGCCGATACATACACAATCTGGTTAATATGCTCTTCAAACTCCTTAAAATGAAGCGGACGATTATCCATCGCAGACGGCAGGCGGAAACCATGATTCACGAGCACTTCCTTCCTGGCTCGGTCCCCATTGAACATTCCCCTAATCTGGGGCATCGTCACATGGGACTCATCAATGATCATCAAGAAATCCTTCGGGAAATAATCGAGCAAGGTATACGGCGTTGAGCCAGCTGGACGGAGAGTTAAATGCCGTGAATAGTTCTCAATTCCAGAACAAAAGCCCATCTCGCGCATCATCTCAAGGTCATAGCGTGTTCGCTGTTCAAGCCGCTGAGCCTCCAAGAGCTTCCCCTCTTCCCTGAAATGGGCGAGCTGCTCCTCTAGCTCCTTCTCAATATTCTCAATAGCAATGCGCATCTTTTCTTCCCGGGTTACGAAGTGGGAAGCCGGAAAGATGGCGACATGCTCCCGCTCACCTAGAATCTCCCCGGTCAGGGCGTCAACTTCCCGGATTCGTTCAATTTCATCACCGAAAAACTCAATGCGGATACAATGTTCATCCTTTGAAGCCGGAAAGACCTCGACTACATCACCGCGTACCCGAAATGTTCCGCGGTGGAAATTCATATCATTCCGTTCATATTGAATATCGACCAGCCTGCGGAGCAGCTGGTTGCGCTCAAGCTCCATGCCGCTTCGAATGGATACGACCATCTCCCGGTACTCTTCAGGAGAACCGAGTCCATAAATGCAGGAAACACTGGCGATGATAATGACATCATCACGCTCAAAAAGAGCTGATGTCGCCGAGTGCCGCAATTTATCAATCTCATCATTGATGCTGGCATCCTTCTCAATGAATGTATCCGTCTGCGGAACATAAGCCTCTGGCTGATAATAATCATAGTAGCTGACAAAATACTCAACAGCGTTGTTAGGGAAAAATTCCTTAAACTCGCTGTAAAGCTGACCAGCGAGTGTTTTATTATGAGCAATAATCAAGGTCGGCTTCTTAACCTCTTTGATGACATTGGAGACCGTGAATGTCTTTCCGGTTCCTGTCGCACCAAGAAGGGTTTGATGCTTGACCCCGTCATTGATTCCTTTAACCAGCTTCTTAATCGCTTCCGGCTGGTCTCCCTCCGGTGCATACTTGGAAACCAGCTCAAATTCTTTCTTCACTTTATATGCCCCCTTCATCCTTGGCGAGGCTATGTCCGCCACGATCTATTAGTTAGTATGAATAGTTTACCACAACAGACGAGCTAGAAACCACCAGAAAGCGAACAAATATTCGCATTCAGTAGCAACGTATTCTATCATTTTTCATTTATGCCCAATAATGCAAGAAAAGAGCCCTCCAAAAAGAAAGACTCTTACCAAAATCACGCACTTTTAGCTCCACGAATTCGCTTGATCATCCGTTTTGAATACCACAAACCTACGGTAAGTGAAAATGCATCTATAATAATTAGAGGCCAGGATGATGTAAACCCTCGATAGGCCGAGGCAGCAATCAAGGCTACGGTCAATAGCAATCCCACAATATAGCTATATGTAACCCTTGAAAAAAATACAACCAACAGGCCGGGTGCTAGCAAGGCTGCTAATATTTTCATCATAGCTCTCCCCTCCGCGCAACTTCACTCCTTCTATTATACAACGTTTTTCCACCCCTACAAATAAATAACATTTCTACTCCATCAATTTCGCATGCACGACCATTCTCGCATCATCAAATTCATAGCTGCAGGTTGATAAAGTCAAAATCTTATCCGTCCCCTTCAGCTCACAGCCCGTATGATAGAGAGACTTCGAGACTATCCTCTCGAGAAACTGCTCAAAATCTTCCTCTATGCCGAAGTCTGTCTCGATATAATTATCGGCCGTACTCGTCACATAAGCAGAGAAGACTTCCCACTTGCCAACACCATCTTCCCCGCTATATTCCACGTAGGGATGTCTTTTATAAAAGGCTTCCTCTTTATAAGAAGTCAAATCATGAAACATCATTCCATTCTTCATATGATGGCCGTAGAGAACCGTATTTTTGTCTAACGGAGAAGCGCCATTTCGACAATCCATAAAAATGGTCCCGGCTGATGATTCCTCTTTATAAATAGAATGACTCAAATAATAGATGTTATCATCGGTCTGCACGACAGGATAATCAATAGAGGTCCCGTCAATGGAGATCCAGCCGACAATATCCTCATTGATTCCGCGCAGCTGCTCAAACGCCAATTCTCGTTTCCCATTTTCCTTGTTCATCCATACGGATTCTTCATAAATATCAGTCATCTCCCTTTGCATATTTTTCAATTGATAAAGCTCAATCAAATAGTCACTTAGGAGATATCCTGAAAATAAGAAGACTATGAGTAGAACAGCCCTCACTACAAATAAAAAGGGACGAACTCCTGAACCACTGCTTTTTCTCATACTAATCACCTATATCAAAAAAGTATTTATACTGTTTATTTTGACTATAAACTTATATTAACTGAATTTTATATTAAATTAATAATATTTTAATAAAACAATGAGCGGTTTATCCTCGAAAAGATAGCGGACAAAATTCCAACTTTATGATTCAGGCATACTCTTTTCATTGATTACCAATACGTTTAGTTATCAATGAAAAGGGTATTATAATCGGCAGCGCACTCTAGCATTTAACCATTACGACAAGTGGGTTTTTTTCATTGAATAATAGCGAGTTGCTCCCTTGATTATTCCATTTATGGAATAAATCTGCATATAAATTGACATGGAAAACTTTGTCACGTTAAACTGATATACTGTGTGTTTCAACATAGAGGGGGATATTTATGGAGAAAAAGCCGTATATTACGGAAGCGATAATCGGAAATTCAAGTATGCTTGTCTCATTGACAAAGGATGGGCAGGCTCAGCGAATCACATGGCCAAACATTGACTTTCCTCAGCATTTAAACTTATTTTACACAGGGATCCGCGGAATAGAAGGTTCCATCAAGACCTTTTTCTTGCATGATAATGTATGGAAACATCAGCAGGCCTACATTAGCGGCACCAATATATTAGAAACTATTTCAACCCTTGGTGAAGTTGGCTTGAGCATCCGGCAGCTTGACTTTGTTGTCCCCGATCAAGATGTGTATATCCGCCACTTTACCTTCCGAAATATCTCAAATTACCCGCAAAATCTCGATTTTGTTATATATAGCGATTTTATGATTGATGAGAAACGCCGCTATCAGACAGTGATGTTTGACGAGGATACAGACAGCTTCGTTCATTATCACCGGGAATATGGATTTGCGATTGGCTCTGATACCCATGTGAAGAAGTACCAATGCGGGGCTACGTTTAAAGAAACAAATGATGGTTTCCTCCCTGGAAAGCGCATCGCTAATCGCTCATCTGCTGGGATAGAGTACGGTCCCATCCACATTCCTGCAAACGGAGAACATTCCCTCACTCTCTATATTGCCGCGGGAAAGGGCAGCAAAGGGGCTTTAGAGAGCTTAAAACAGGTGAAAAAATCCAGCTTTGATGAGCTTTACAAACAAACTGTTACGTATTGGCATGATTACTTAGATCAAGCGAACCCGATCGATTTTAAAGATGAACGGGGAAAAAATGTCTATGAACGCTCTCTCCTCATGTTCCACTTAATGAACAATAAAAATGGCGGCTTTATTGCGGCTCCGGAGGTTGATGAGGAATATGCATATTCAGGCGGCTATGCGTACTGCTGGGGAAGAGATGCAGCTTACACAGCGACGGCCTACGCGAGAGCTGGCTACCATGAGCGCGTGCGCCATTTTTTCCGCTTTGCGAGCACCCTGCAGGAAGATAATGGCTCATTTGAGCATCGTCATTATTTAGACGGTCTTCTAGCACCCTCTTGGGGCTTGCAAATTGATGAGACCGGGTCCATTCTCTGGGGGATGCACCAATTCTATTCTCTTACGAAGGATGATTCTTTTATTGAGGAAATGTGGCCAACGGTTGAGAAAGCGGCTGACTTCCTAACGAAATTCATCGATCCGGTTACCCACCTCCCTTTGCCCAGCATGGATATTTGGGAAAAACGGGAGGCAGAGCATTTCTATTCAGCCGCCGCTGTTTACGGAGGATTGAAGGGTGCTGCTGATTTTGCTGATAAACAAGGATACTCAGAAAAGGCACGCCTTTATGCCAAAACAGCACAAGCCATGAAAAAGACCATCCTCCAGATTGGCTACAATGAAACAAGCGGCTCATTCTTCCGCGGCTTCCACTTGCGTCTTGATGAGCCAGCCTACCAAAATAAGAAGGCACAGGGCAAGGATGTTGCGATGGAGTATGACCAAAAGGGATACCCGGTCTACCGTCAAATTCGTGATGATGTCATCGATATATGTCTGCTTGGACTTCAAGTCCCATTTAATATGATTGATGCCAATGATCCAAAAATGAAGCAGACAGCCGCCACAATCGATCGCCTCTGCCGCTCCAAGATCATCGGCGGTATTGAACGGTTCCCGGGAGATATTTATATAAGTGGTGACCCGTGGATTATCGCAACTTTATGGCTCGCCATCTACTATGCGCGCATCAACGAGCAATTAGAGGCTAAGAAGCTTTATAATTGGGTGATTGATCATGCGACCGAGCTTGGGCTGCTGGCTGAGCAAATCGATAAGGTGACAGGACGCCCTGCCTGGGTTCTTCCGCTCACTTGGTCCCATGCTATGTTTATTCTCACCGTGCAGGAATTCAAAGAAAAGGGCATCGAAATTTAAGAGAACGATACAATACAATCGCCTCTTCAAGATTAGTATCAGTCTAATCTTGAAGAGGCGTTTTTTTATGCAAAATAACTTAAGGAGAAGCCTTTTTAAGCCATTTAATATACCTAATAGGCTCAAAAAGACATAAAAGTCTACATATTTGTAATGTTACATAATTTTTGATAACATCATAATTAAGTAACATTATAGTGAGGAGGTCCTTCCTTGGAATACGTTGATCCCATAAAGGATATCCGCAAGATTGCAGCCATTAAAAGGATTCTTAAAAAGCAGTCTTTGCGTGATTTGCTGTTATTTGTTTTTGGAATAAATACGGGCCTCCGCGTCAGCGAACTGCTCTCTTTACGCGTAGCAGATATCTGGGAAGATGGGAAGTTCAAGGAGTTCCTGTATATAAAAGATGCCAAGACTTCTGAGGAGAGAGCCTTTTATCTTAACCAAAATGTAAGGGATGCTGCGAAACATTATCTAGATACCTTTGATTTCTGTGCGGATGACTATTTATTTAAATCCAAAAAGAACCAGCTGCCCATCTCTAGACAGCAGGCTTATCGAATCATTAACTGTGCTGCTAAGGAAGCAGGAATACCGGGGAAGATTGGTACCCATACCTTACGGAAGACATTTGGTTATCATGCCTATCGAAAAGGAATTGCGATATCAATCCTGATGAACATTTATCATCATCACAGTCCCGCAGAAACATTGCGGTATTTAGGAATCGACAAGGATGAAAAACTTCCTGTTAAAGTGGATGTGAACTTATAAGGGAATGTTGCTTGAGAAAGAAAAAACCTCCACATCATTCGTGGAGGCGTCCATTATAAGCCTTCTTTAACATAGTCATCCGTCACTGTCACTTGCAGTGTTTGGTTGTTTTTCATGAATTTAAAGATTCCGGTATTGAAATCCGTGCCAATTTCTTTAAAGAAAATCCCTTCATACACACTTTCCTTTGTGTGCTCGAAGCTCAAACGATAAAGATCTCCTTCTTTCTCGAGATAGGCACGCACACCTTTTTCATAAAGGCCGTCCGGATCATCCCTCAATGCCCGGGCGACGGAGACAATATGAAGATCAACAAAAGGAATATCCCGCAACAAAGTATTTATAATTGAACCTTTAGCAATCTGTTCCCAGCGGCTTTGTGCCGTTTGACCAATAATAATCTGTGATATCTGTTTTTCACGCGCGACATCCGCTATTACTTTTGCAAACGGTCTTTTCTCATTATCTTTTAAAATAAATTCCTCTGCTTCCAACTCTTCAGCGAGCTGACGCCATCTTTCGATACTCTCGGACTTCTCAGCGTCTAGTTCATCAAAAGGGCTTGGGTCCACTGTTAAGATGTACAGGGGACAATCCAGCATATTGGCGATTTTGCTGCCGCGCTGGATTAAGCGATCACCATTGGGGCCGTAATAGACGCATACAAGTATGCTTTCATCCATTCGGCTTTTGCATTTTTTCATTAAATTTTCACCTCTAAATAGTGGTAGGTCAATCGACTATTACGAATATAGCCCATGCTGTATTTTCAGTCAATTATTATTACAATAAATAATGTCAATATTTGAAATATAATAAGGATTTGAGCCAATTACGGACACTTTTACATTCATTCTATGATGAAGGGAGCGGGAGGACATGATTAACTTAATGATTTTATTGCCGTTTTTCTTTGCGGTTTTGATACCCTTCCTCCACCGTCTTTTTAATAATAAATTACATATTGGCTGGTTAGTTCTTTTTTTGCCGGCTATTATCTTTACCTTCCTACTACAGTATATTCCCATAACACAGGCTGGAGATACTTGGACGAGTGAAATGAAATGGCTTCCTTCGTTCGGGCTTAATTTTACAGCCTATGTTGACGGGTTATCCCTCCTATTCAGTTTGCTGATCACCGGTGTTGGCGCACTCGTCATTCTCTATTCAGTATTCTATATGTCCAGGCAGCGTGAAGCGCTTCATAACTTTTATGTATATTTGATGCTGTTTATGGGTGCCATGCTAGGAGTCGTTTTCTCAGATAATGTTATTGTCCTTTACGTATTCTGGGAACTGACCAGCATTTCCTCCTTCTTGCTGATTGCCTATTGGTACCACCGGCGAAAATCCAGAGACGGAGCTCAAAAGTCGATGCTGATTACCATCTTCGGCGGGTTATCGATGCTGGCCGGGCTGCTGCTTCTATCCATCATCACAGATACCTATAGCATCCGTGAAATGATATCCCAAGCAGATTCGATGAAGGAACATATCCTTTTCCTGCCGGCTATGATTTTAATCTTACTGGGAGCTTTCACTAAATCAGCGCAGTTTCCATTCAGTCTCTGGCTGCCTGATGCGATGGAGGCACCGACACCAATCAGTGCTTATCTCCATTCAGCTACAATGGTCAAAGCCGGGATCTATTTGGTGGCAAGGCTAACCCCAGTGTTCGGCGGTGATGCCATTTGGTTCTGGACCGTATCTTTGGTCGGAATCACAACCCTATTATATGGATCCTGGAACGCAGTCCGGCAAAAAGACTTAAAGGCGCTGCTTGCGTATTCGACAATCAGTCAGCTCGGCTTAATCATGAGCCTGCTCGGACTTGGATCTGCTGCGGTTTACTTCGGCTATGGCGATGAATCTAAAGTATATGCGGTCGCCATCATGGCGGCTGTATTCCACTTGGTTAATCATTCAACCTTCAAAGGAAGCTTATTCATGGTGGTCGGGATTATTGACCATGAGACAGGCACCCGGAATCTGCAAAGACTTGGCGGTTTAATGAGCCTTATGCCGATTTCTTTCACAATCACGATGATTGGAAGCTTTTCGATGGCAGGCTTACCGCCATTCAACGGTTTTTTGAGTAAGGAGATGTTTTTTACCGGAGTGGTGAACGCCTCTGGGATGGATCTATTCGGAATGGAAACACTCGGAATGATTTTCCCTATTGTCGCTTGGGCAGCTAGTGTCCTGACGTTTGTCTACTGTATGATTCTTGTCTTTCAGACATTCACAGGTGCGCATAAACCAGAGCTCCTGTTTAAGGTCGCTCACGAACCGCCTATTGGCATGCTGATTCCGCCTGCTCTTTTGGCCATATTCGTTGTAGTGATTTTCTTTTTCCCTAACGTTTTGGCCAAATACATTTTGGATCCCGCCTTCATCGCAATCTTGCCCGACTATGCGGCCCAAGGCGGACTCGGCAAGGAAATTTCCGCCTGGCATGGCTTTAACACAGAGCTATTAATGACAATCGGTGTCGTCCTTTTCGGACTCGTACTCTATAAGCTTTTGCCAAAGTGGATCAAGGTATTCAGCTGGTACCCGCAAAGCCTGACATTTAACCATATATATAACGGGGCATTGCAGCTGATGGAGTCCGTTTCTGGCATGGTCACGAAGAAGTACATGACGGGATATACACGTGATTACCTGATTTATATTTTTGTATTTTTCATCTTTATCGTTGGCGGTTCTTTGTGGCTGTTCAATGGTTTCACTTTTGATATGTCCAATGATTCACCAGTGAGCATTTATGAAGCTGTCATGGTCATTGGCATGGTGGCGGCTGCAACGATTGCATTGTGCTCCCAGCATCGGTTAACATCCATTATCGCTGTTGGCGCCCTTGGGTATCTAGTATCCATCCTATTCGTTATATTCCAGGCACCCGATCTTGCGCTGACACAATTGGTTGTGGAAACAGTGACGGTTGCGTTATTCCTGCTTTGCTTCTATCACCTGCCTGAGCTTCGAAGGGAGATTAGTAAAGTGCGTTTCAAATTCACCAATATGCTAATCTCAGTTGGAGTCGGGCTCACCGTAACACTTTTGGCCCTCTCTGCCAATGGTACGCGGTTATTTGAAACAATATCTGGATATTTCGAGGATTCCTATGCGCTTGCAGGAGCTAAGAATATCGTAAACGCAACCTTGGTCGACTTTAGGGGGCTTGATACGATGGTCGAAGTGACGGTCCTGTGTATTGCTGGATTGGCTGTATTTACATTAATCAAGGTCAATGTTGCAGGGAGGGATAAAAAATGAAGCCTAATGATATTCTTTTGGCAGCAGTGACAAAAGTCGCCGTTTTGATTATCCTTACGTTTTCCATCGATTTGTTCTTCGCGGGGCATCACAACCCCGGAGGAGGATTCATCGGAGGATTAGGAATAGCCAGCGCTCTTGTCCTCATGTATCTGACGCTAGGAACGGAAATTGTCAACAAACTAATACCTGTAGACTTTAAAACAGTAGCCGCGATCGGGGTTTTGATCGCTGTGCTTACGGGGGCCGGATCTTTTTTGTTCGATGTGCCCTTTCTCTCCCAAACATACGGTTATTTTGAGCTCCCGATTTTGGGCAAAACAGAACTGGCTACTGCGCTCATATTTGACACAGGCGTAGCTTTAGCTGTCATCGGCTCAGCTGTGACGATTATTCTGAGCATAAGTGAGGACCGATAACTATGGAAACAATTATGTCTATACTTATAGGATTTTTTTTCGCAATCGGAACATATATGATCCTATCCAAAAGTCTGCTTAGAATCATACTTGGAACCTCCGTGATTGGCCATGCAGTCAACCTTCTGATTCTGACGATGGGCGGATTGAAGACTGGAGGGCCTCCGCTTTTGGGCCTGAAGAACACCTCCTTTACGGATGGGCTGCCGCAGGCGCTCATTCTGACTGCGATTGTCATTAACTTTGCTGTAACAGGCCTTTTCCTAGTGGTCGCCTATCGTAGTTACCGGGCGTTGGGAACTGATGATATGGATCAATTAAGGGGAAATGAAGATGAATAATATAATCATTCTGCCAATCATTATCCCGCTCATCGCGGGGCTATTTATGGTCATATTCAGAAAAAAACTTTATATGCAGCGGTCCATTGCTTTGCTCGCTGTTCTAGCCACAGGAATAGTGGCGATGCTTTTGGCTGTGCAAGTGAAGGATGAGGGCATACAAGTCCTGCAGGCGGGCGGATGGGCTGCCCCTTATGGGATAAGTCTTGTCGCCGATATGTTTGCGGTCATTCTCTTGATTATAACTGCATTTGTATCCTTCTGTTGCTTGTTTTACGCCTTCTACACAATCGGAAGGATTAGAGAGCAGAATTTCTTCTACCCGCTCTTCCTGTTTATGATCAGCGGTGTGAACGGCTCCTTTTTGACCGGTGACATCTTCAATCTGTTTGTCTTTTTTGAATTGATGCTGATTTCCTCCTATGCGCTGATTACCCTTGGAGGTGAAAGAAAACAGCTCAGGGAATCAATTAAGTATATCTTAATTAATGTTATGTCATCTTTCTTCTTCCTTGTGGCTGTTGCCTATCTTTACGCCGTCACGGGCACATTGAATATGGCGCATCTTTCCGTCCGTGTTGCTGAAGCAGGACAAGGCGGGCTTATGACGACCATTGCTATTCTGCTTTTAATGGTCTTTAGCCTGAAAGCCGGTCTTGTACTGTTTCAATGGCTGCCGGGGTCCTATAGTGTTCCCCCTACAGCAGTGGCAGCCATCTTTGCCGCTTTGCTCACCAAGGTAGGCATTTATGCCATTTTCCGTATGTTCACCTTGATTTTTTACCACCAGCCGGAAATCACACACTTGCTGATTGGTATTATGGGCGCAGTGACCATGCTGCTCGGAGCAATCGGGGCAGTCTCTAAATGGGATGTAAAGGGCATTTTAACCTACAATGTCATCGTATCGGTTGGATTGATTTTGGCTGGACTAGCTGCGTTCACAACAGGCAGCATCACAGGTTCCGTTTTTTATCTTGTGCATGATATCAATGTGAAAGCGTTGATGTTTCTGATTGGGGGCACAGTCATTTACTTAACTGGTACCGATCAATTAAAGGAAATGAGCGGTTTGATCCGGACACATCCGTTTCTTGGCTGGATGTTCTTTTCAGGAGCCTTGGCACTCGCCGGCATTCCGCCGTTCAGTGGTTTTCTTGGAAAAGTGCTGATTACAAAAGGTACCTTTGAAGCAGGAGATTATTGGCTTGGGGCCATTGGATTGATATCAAGCTTGCTGGTCCTTTATTCTGTTATGAAAATCTTCATGAATGTTTTCTGGGGTGAAACAAACTTAAGTGAAGACATGGAGAAGGGTACGACAAGAGGAATAATTGTGCCAATCACGCTTCTGACGGCTGTGACGATTCTTTTAGGATTAGGAGGAGAATTCATCTCCCCTTATATCCAATTGGCCGCTGAAGGCTTGATGAACCCTGAGCTATATGTTAATGCGGTTTTAGGAGATTAATAGCTAGTTACTAAACAAAAAGGGGTTGGTCCGTTGTGCCCGTCCAAGTTTTGCTGAATATATTCATCGGTTTCTTATGGATGCTTTTGCAGGATAAATGGAGCTTCCCATCATTCTTTGCCGGATATTTAGTAGGGATCATTATTTTGTTTTTCATGCGCCGTTATTTCAATAAATCCTTCTATTTAGGGACCTTTCTTTCCATCCTGAAGCTATTGTACGTATTCATGAAAGAGCTTGTCTCTTCCACTGTGCTTGTATTGAAACAGGTCACACGCAGGAAAATAAATGTCCAGCCAGGAGTATTTGCCTTAAAGACAGATCTAAATGGGGATTGGGAAATACCGATATTGGCCCTCTTGTTATCACTGACCCCTGGCTCTGTTGTGCTGGAGATTTCGCCAGATAATAAAACATTCTTTATCCATGCCATGGATATGAAGGAATCTAAACAATCCATCATTAAATCAAAAAGCCGTTTTGAAAAGGCCATTAAGGAGGTTACACGATGATGTTTGAAATACTTTTGACAGCAGCCCTGTTCATATTGACAATATCCATCCTTTTTGCCCTTTATCGCCTGTTCAAAGGTCCTTCCATGCCGGACAGAGTTATGGCACTTGATTCCATTGGCATTCACTTGATTTCAGGTGTAGCCATCTTATCTGTTCTATTCAGATCGCATGCCTTCTTGGATATCATCTTATTGCTAGGGATTCTTTCCTTCATCGGAACGATTGCGTTTGCTAGATTCATTGAAAGAGGTGTGGTCATTGAACGCAGAATTGATTAGTGAATGGATTGCTGCCGGTTTCATTCTTTCGGGGACTTCTTTAACACTATTAAGTGCGATAGGGCTGATCAGACTTCCGGATGTGTATACACGCTCCCATGCCGCATCTAAAAGCACCACATTAGGAGTTCTTTTCATTCTTCTTGGAGCATTCCTGTTTTTCTGGATTAACGAGGGATATGTAAGCATACGGCTGCTTCTAGGTATATTCTTTGTGTTTCTGACTGCCCCGGTTGCGGGCCATATCATCTGTCGGGCTGCCTATCGCTCTAACGTAAAGCTGGCCGATCGAACAGTACACGATGACTTAAAGAAATATATGAAGGCTGATTGACAGACATTTATTTCAGCCTGTTAATAGCTTCTCTATAGCTTAATTTAGCGGCGTGTCTGTATACTTCGGACACGCCGCTGTTTTCATTCGAACGGCAGGAGCCGGGATGGGAAAAGCAAAAAATAAAAAACCTGAGTCCATATAATTACCAGGCTCAGGTTCTTAAAAATCCTTAACTTATAACATTTGCCATCTTCGCTGTTACCCATTTAGGATATTGACCTTTAGACAATTGCCTGCCCTCTTCTTTATACAAAAATGAATATTATATATCCCCATAATGGTATGGTCGTTCTCACAAAATATCAAGGACTAAAGACCCATCCGGTTCCTTTACCATACCTCTATACCCTATCTCCTTCAATATAACGGGATAAATACCGCCATTTTCAATAGATACTAGTACTTATTACATTCTTGACCATTAATATTTCAATGTTTTGGCACATTACACGATTCATTAGAATCAGTTATTCCGATTCGCTGTAATCAATGAAATGCAATTAACATGTAATATAGGATAAAAGACTATAGGGAATTGAATAGATATGATGTTATTATTATAATATGGGTTAGAATCGAATACTTTCTAAATATACTGTTCAGGAAGGAATTTGTAAGATGATTGGTGATCGTGTCAAAAGAATTAGAACAGAAAAAAAATTATCTATGACTGAACTAGCTGAGAAGGCAGGCGTAGCTAAATCTTATTTGAGTTCATTAGAAAGAAATATACAGACGAACCCTTCCATACAATTTCTCGAAAAGATTGCCTCCGTACTCAATGTCCCTTTGGATGTTCTCTTACACGATACCCCGAATGATTATCCATTGGACCAAGATTGGGCATCGCTCGTGAAAGAAGCGATGGAGTCAGGGGTTTCAAAGGATCAATTCCGGGAATTCATTGAATATAATAAGTGGAAGATAAATAATAACAGCAAATAATGTTTTCTATACAAAAATAGTCACTCGCCAGCTTACTGGTGAGTGTTTTTTTATGTAGGGGTATTTACTTTCTTTGGCAGCTGATTTTTTTTTAAAAATTCCCTTATTTCCTCTTTGCTTAGCCCGATCTCTCGGGCAACTATAATCAAATTTACCCATTCACCATCCAACTCCGAATTGTGCATTTATAAATCGCCTACCCTTCCCTATATACTTCTGATTTTTAGCCATCGATACGGGGCTTCCCTGCAACTTTACATCCTTTTTCAATTAGCTTTGCTTTGCAAATTATGCATTAATTCAAGTATATATGGGGCACTCTGTTTTATTTGCCGTATTTTGTAACTCGCAAACTCGCTTTATGAACCTTTTTTTCTTCAAATTTCTACAAATATCAAATATACCCTCTATTAATGCAGCTTTTTCACCGGAAACATGTCGTTTTATCTTTTTTCTGGCTGAATTGGCTGAAGCAATTTTCATAGCGCAAAATTAATTAAAACTGACGATTTTCATGACAGAACAAATTGCACTTTCACTCAAAAACAACTCCGTATCCTTTAGGACTGATTTACCGATTGTTCATATTTTTTAAATTATCAAAATACAGGTATAATTATTTTGAAATAGTTAATCAACCAGAGAGGAGGATGAATGTATGGAAAGAAATGAACCAGGATTACCTGAAAGCACATTGCAGGAAATACAAAAGATAGACCCAATAACATGGGCAAAAAGAGATGCTAGCTTTGCACTTAGCTCACTAAAAACAAATCCCGGCGGATTATCTGAAGCCGAGGTTCAGGTTAGACAGAAAATATTAGGCTATAACGAGATGGAACAAAAGAGAAGCTTCAATCCTCTTAAATGTTTTATAGAGAAACTTGTCGGATTATTAGCGATTATGCTTTGGGCAGCTAGTATTCTTGCCTTCATTTCCGGCACACCCTTGCTGAGTTATGTCATATGGGCAATCATATTGATTAATGCTATCTTTTCCTTCATTCAAGAGAACCGGGCTGATAAAGCCTTGCAAGCTTTGTCTAAGATGATGCCGAGCCATGTGAAGGTATATCGCGACGGGGAACTGAAATCCATCCATGCTGAACAATTGGTCCCAGGGGATGTCGTAAGCCTCACTGCAGGCGATAAAGTCCCTGCCGATTGCCGGATTCTTTCCTCGAATCACTTGATGGTTAATAACTCGATGCTGACTGGTGAATCATTGCCGGTGAATCGCTGCGAAGCAATAGACACACACATCAATGGACCTGTAAGTGATTGCATCAACTTAATTTTTGCCGGTACATCCATTACTGGCGGAGAAGCAAAAGCAGTCGTTTACGGAACAGGTAAACAGACACAAATCGGTATGATTACTGAAACAACGGCTCAAATTAAACGAGAGAAGAGCACATTAGAGATTCAAATCCAGCGAATTACCAAGATTTTGGCCACCTTCGCGGTTACCATTGGGATCTTGGCCTTTTGTGTTTCTATCTTCCTGACTGATATTGAAGTCAATGCAGCGTTAATCTTCGCCATCGGAATGATTGTCGCAAACATTCCGGAGGGCTTGATGCCTACCGTCAGCCTATCCCTTGCATTAAGCGTACAGCGAATGGCCAAGAAGAATGCGTTGGTCAGAAAGCCATCAGCGGTTGAAACCCTTAGCTCGACGACCGTCATTTGTACAGATAAGACAGGGACTCTCACACAAAATGCCATGGTCACAAAAAAGATATGGACACCGGACGGCTTAATTGACATTAGCGGAAATGGCTATGAAAAGACTGGCGACCTTAGCGGAATTACCGCACAAAATCGGCTGGGCCTTGAACGCTTTTTCATATCTGCCATCCTATGCTCAGAAACCATGCTGAAAACAGCCGAGAATAACCCAAAAGAGTGGGAGTATATTGGCAATCCAACAGAGGCTGCCATTTTAATTGCCGCCGAGAAATATGGTCTGAACGTCGAAGAAACAAAGCAGCTATTTAAAAGAGAGAGCCTGCAGCCCTTTAGCTCCGAAAATAAATATATGACGGTCATCGCAAAAAATGAATCAGCTAACGCTTTCCCTGTTGGCACATTAATTAATTTCACAAAAGGGGATCCACTTAAAATCTCTGAAAAATGCCAGTATATGTATCGAAATGGGAAAGCCGTAAAAATGACGGAGGAGGACCGTTTAGAAGTTCAGGCCATCAATGACGAAATGGCGAGCGAAGGCTATCGTATTCTGGCTGTTTCCTGTTCAGGTCCAAAAGACGACACACTCATGCTGCTCGGCCTTGCCATCATGTATGACCCGCCGAAGGATGGCGTATTTGAAGCGGTACGTGACTGCCATCGTGCAGGTATCAAAATCACGGTCGTTACCGGGGATTATAGCAAAACGGCCCTTTCCATCGCGCAGCAAACAGGCATCGCCGAGGCTCAATATGTCATCATTACCGGTGAGGAGTTGAGACGATTAAACGAGGGGGAGCTTGCGAAGAAAATAGATACAGATTGTCCGGTTATTTTTGCACGGACAACACCGCAAGACAAATTGAAAATTGTCACTGCTTATCAAAGTCTCGGTCATGTCGTCGCAGCAACCGGTGATGGAATCAATGACGTATTGGCTTTGAAAAAGGCTGATATCGGTATTTCCATGGGTAAAAACGGTTCCGATGCAGCGATTGAAACCTCTGATGTCGTTTTATTGGACGACCACTTCGCTACCATCGTCGAGGCTATTAAAGAAGGTCGGGCAATATATGAGAATATCCGGAAGTTCATTAGCTATATATTAGCTTCAAATATACCGGAGATTGTTCCATTCCTTGTGATGGGATTATTCAATATCCCGCTCGCATTGCCTATCTTATTGGTGCTTGCCATAGACCTTGGAACAGATATCGTTCCTGCCATTTCCCTCGGAAAGGAATTGCCGGATGATGATGTCCTTGACCAGCCGCCAAGGAAGAAAGAGAGCAATATTCTCGACCGTCCAACAATACTCAGGGCTTATGGGTTCTTAGGCGTTATCCAGGCAGCCTGCCTGTTCATTGCCTTTTTCTTTGCTTGGGATTATTTCGGGTACACCTTCAGGGAAATCCGTTCCTTTACAGATATAATTGCAACGAATACGGCACCAAATGGGGTCATGCATGCTTATAGCTATGCTATTACGCTCGGTTTTGGGGCTATAATTGCCTGTCAGATTGGGAATCTCTTAGAATCACGGTCATTCAGGCAGCCATTCTTTCAATCATTTAATAAGCCTAATTCATTGATGATATGGGGAATTGTCCTGGAGATTATCTTATTCTTGCTGATTTCCTATACACCGCTCTTCCAGTATGTCTTTGGAACAGCTGCATTGGAATGGCAGCATCTCATTCTGCTCCCAATCTTTACGGTTCTCTTTATGCTTTGTGAGGAAATCCGTAAATGGGTGGTCAGAAGGACTACTATCGGTTAAGGAAAGACAGATTGCCTTTTGGCTAGGCAATCTGTCTTTGTTATGCCTCTTTACTCTGATGCAGGGAAAATAACCCCTGCTCACTATGGTTATTCTGAAGCGGCAAGGAAGCAGAATGCCGTATTTTTTTCTCCTCTTCCGCTTGTTCACTCGCTTTCTTTATCCCATTTAGCATCAGCTGTGCCGCGAGAATCGTCAATGTGAAAAAGCCAATCGGCACAAGCGCAATCCAAGGGTGGAAATTAAGTGACCGGAAATAAGTCCCTACCAACCCTGACCATTCATAATACATCGACTTAGGCGGCCCGCCAGCCCCATAATCGACAAAAGTACCGCCAAAAAAGAGGTTGAGCACCCCTAAATGGGAAAGAACGATTAAGACTTGAATGAATTGCTGAATCGAGATTTGCATTAAATTTTCCTTCAAATGAGGAAAGATATGTACCTTCATTTTATGCCAGGGACCACCGCCAAGCACACTGGCAGCTTCCATAAAATCCTCCTCATGCAGCCGCTTAATCTCATTTGCCTGGAATATGGCTAGTGTGGGAACCGCATAAATCGTCAAAATAAAGACCTCAAAGAGCACTCTCTGCCAAAACGGGTTCGCAAATCCATCTGGCTGCATGATTAAAACATTATGCAGCAAAAAGGCAGCTACTAAAGTAAGCGGAATCAGCGTGAAGCTTGAAAAGACTTTCTCAAAAAGAGCAATCCATCTGCGCGCATACATTCCGAGCAATGAACCTATTAAAAGACCAAGCACTATACGCAAGACCGCGATCAAAAGAGCAATCCCAATCGTAATCTTCGCTCCCTCGATCATCATATGCAAGAGGTCATACCCATCCAAATCAGACCCAAGCGGGAACACGGTAAATGGAGGATATGGCGCAGCATCAATGATATTACCCTTCTCGTCTGACAGAAAAACATCACGGCGGATTTCCCCATTATTGAATACGGTGTTGCCAATACTTAAAAGCATTAATACACTTAAAAACAGAAACCCTGCCATGAATGATTTGCTTCTGATGATCCATTTAAACATCTCTTATCCCCTCCTTTTTTGCGGGATAAGCAATTGGGCTAATTCATAAAAAGCCATGACAGGCAGCATAAGCATAATCGTACCAATTGCAAAGACCTCAGGTGTAAGATAACGGTAAATAAACCCGACTAATCCATTAATGCTAAATAGGTATTCAATAATGATTAAATTAGAAATCATAAACCATATAACCGTTTTAGAGTAATTGATTAAGCTGAAGAACACGTTCCGGAAAATATGTTTATTGAAAATATACAGTTCCGAGAATCCCTTTGAAGAGGCATACTCCACATACATTTTCCTCTTTTCATCCATAAATTGCTGCAGCAAATACTTCGTCAGAAGCAAGACTAGCGGCAGCGAGAGACAGAATAGCGGCAATCCCAGACTACTGAAGGTGCCATCACTTGCCACCTCCATAATCAGAAGGCCTGTACTTTTAAAAATCAGGACAATCATCCATTGCGAAAACGCTATGTAGAATAAATCCGGAAGAGCTTGAAGCAAGGATAAAGCCCATTCAATCTTTGCTGTAAATCTTCTGCCTAACAGTAAGATTATGTACGTCAATAAGAAGGCAATTACAACAGATCCAATAAAGCTGACGGCAATGATGAACAACGTATTTCCATAAGGTATGAAAATTTCCGGAAAGATGGTCCGCCCTACACCTCCATATTCGATCGTCCGAGGATTCAGGAGCGCTTGTATGACGGATTTTATACTTTCAAGATAGTCAGCGAAATGAAAGCCAATTCCCCTGAATAGTTCAGGAAGCCCGCTGATCATAATGACCCCTATCATCATGAGCACGATTCCCGCCAGTAAATCGAGCAGATGTTTTCCTATTTTTATCCCAAATGACCCACTCCTTTACCTATTAATCATAATTTTCTGACCTTTATTTGTCTATATAAAGTTCATATGAACCTACCCAAGACACATATCCACATATCTGACTCGTTAGTCGACGGTCACATCAGCCATAAAAAAACACCCGTAAAAGTTAGATTAGTTTCTAACCTTTACGGGCGGGCCATTCATACCGGAGAGGCCTGTTTGCTGATTCGCTTCATTAAAATGTCAGCAAACCTCTCACATTTCTCTCTGTCACTGCGCTGCGGGGAGAGCTCAACCTTTAAGGTGGCGGCGAGATTAGTATGGACATAGAGCATATCCCGAAACTTATCGACCGCCCCGCAGAAGTTCGGATAGAAGCGGTCACCTGTTCCAAAGACAGCTGTGGTGAGATGGTTCACATTCTGGCATTCAATCCATTCATATAAGGACATCATCTCAAGCGGGATTTCCCCCATCCCCCAAGTGTAGGTACCGATGATAATAATCTCATAATCGTTCAGCTGGCTCGGTGAAATGCGGCCTGCCGTATAAATATCCGTAGGAATATGCCGCGAAAGGCACCCGTGCAATTCCAGCGCGAGCTCCTCCGTATTGCCAGTTTTCGAGGTATAAATAATGGCAGCTTTCATTATAGCTCATCAAACCCGTTCGATTGCGTCACCTTTGTATAAGTCCGTGATTTCTGCTCAAAGAAATCGGACTTCGTCTCATTAATCATCTCATCGCTAAACACATGAATCCATGGCATAGGATTTTCACGTTCCGGGTAGAGATTCTTCAGGCCTAGCTGGCGGAATCGCTTATTGGCCAAGTATTCCACATAGTTTTCAAACTCGTCTAAATCAATGCCTTCAATATCCTTCAAGATAAAGCGGGACCATTCCTTCTCAAGCTCGACCGCCTTGCCAATCGTGCGATAAATATAATCCACATTCTCCCCCGTATTCAGCTCTGGATTTTCCGTCAACAAGATACGGATGAACTGTGAGATGAAGTAAGCATGCTGCATCTCATCACGCTGGATATAGCTGATCATCGTGCTCGTCTTTAGCATTTTTTGCCGACGTGCCAGGTTATAGAAGAAAGCGAACCCTGCATAGAAATAAATCCCCTCAAGATTGATCGAATTGACCGCAAGCTTAAATAGATGGATTGGCGTCGGCTCGTTGCGGAACTGCTCATACGCATCCAAAATCAGCTTATTGCGCTTTTGCACGATTGGGTCATCCTTCGCCTCATTAAAGCGCTGGTTCTGCTCCTGCAGGGGCACGAGTGAGCTGAGAATATAGGAATACGATTCATTATGAACCGCCTCCTGCTGGGAAATGACCGCAAAGATTGCCTTGAAGCTAGAGTCTGTCACATAATCCATGACCTGGCTCATCGTGGGTGTTTGCAAGCTATCAAGAGATGCAAGCTGGGTGTTAATACGAAGAAATACATCCTTCTCCGTCTCGTTCAGGGAGTCCCATTGCTTAATGTCATCCTGCATATTGATTTCCTGCGCCTTCCAGAAGTTAGACAGCAAGGTTTGGTACAGATCATACATTTGCGGATAAGCAATATCATTCCAGTTTAATAGACCGGACGTTTTCCCATTAATGATTCCTGTGGATTTATTCGGATATTCGGGATTTAATAGTTTAATTTTATTCAATGTTTCGTTCACCATCGTTTTCACTCCTTTTAGCTATGGCAGGATTCACATTCCTCAATCTCAGCCTGTGAGGTGCTTCGTACATAGTAAGTCGTCTTCAAGCCATTCTTCCAGGCCTCAAGATGCAGGTTCAACAAGTCCTTCGCCTTGATATCATGCTTCACATACAAATTAAAGCTGATCCCTTGGTCAATATGGCGTCCGCGCGCAGCATTTTGCCTGATGCTCCACACTTGGCTTAATTGATGCCTGCTCTTCTTGTAATATTCATAGGTTCGATGATTGATATCAGGGACAGTGACCTTAAATTTAAAGTTCTTCTTCTCCTCGGCGTATTCAACCGCATAGATTGGATCGATTCCATCGGTTGAGCCGCCTATTTTCGCCGTTGAGGAATTTGGGGCCACAGCCATGAGCCAGCCATTGCGCATCCCTTGCTCCTGTATTGCCGCCTTAAGCTCAGCCCAACGCTCCGTTACATACTCTTTCCGCTCAAAATAACGGCCCGTTTCCCATTCAGAGCCGCCAAATTGGCTGTATGCCCCCTTCTCAGCAGCCAATTCCATCGAAGAACGGATTGTGTAATAAGCGATGTCTTCATATAACCGATCGGCATAATCCACAGCATCCTCCGACTCCCAATAGATCCCCTCTAAGGCGAGCAGATGATGCCATCCGAATGTTCCAAGCCCAATCGCGCGGTATTTCTTATTGGTTTTCTCTGCTTGGCCGACACTGATTGTATTCAAATCTATGACATTATCGAGCATGCGGACCTGAATACGAATGAGACGCTCAAGCACATTGGCGGGAACCGCTTTTGCCAAATTAATCGATGATAAATTACAGACAACGAAATCGCCAGGCTTGCGGACAATCACCATATTCCCGTCCTTATCCTCATATTCCTTCACGATTGATGTAGTCGACATATTTTGCGCGATTTCCGTGCAGAGATTGCTGCAATAGATAGAGGTGCGTCCCTTGCCGTTCACATGCTTGTTTGGATTTTGGCGATTGACTTCATCGCGGTAGAACATATACGGTGTGCCCGTTTCCAGCTGGGAGATCATCACCCTTGCCATAATGTCCATTGCCCGGTACGTTCTGCGTGGGAGGAGCGGATGATTCACTGCTTCCATATACTTCTCGGTGAAGAATTTCTCATCGCTCTCATCATAGAAATCCTCCAAGCCAAGCGCGTTGCCATGCTCATCCTTCCAGCCCATGATGCTTTTTACTTCATGGGGACAGAATGTGTGCCATTCCCCTATGCTTCGTCCGTTCTCATCCACTTTCTCGAGCTGCTCCATGAACAGATTCGGAATACATACCCCTGTGAAAATATCATGCGCCTTGCGTCGTTCATCCCCATTATTCGTTTTTAAATCGAGGAACCCATTCATGATATCTTTATGGAACACATCTATATATATGGCAATCGCCCCTTGTCTTTGACCAAGCTGGTCAACACTAACCGCCGTATCATTGATCAAACGAATCCACGGAACGACACCGGATGAGTTCCCTTTGAACTTCTTGATATCAGACCCAAGGGCACGAACCTTGCCATAATAAATTCCGACTCCGCCGCCATCCTTAGAGAGGCGGGCCGTATCCCAGTTGTTCAAATAGATGCCGTCCAAGGAATCCTCAACCGTGTCGATAAAGCAGGAGGATAGCTGGCCAAAGCTTTTGCCAGCATTCGCAAGCGTCGGTGTTGCCACCGTCATGTATAAGTGACTGAGCGCCCAGTACGCTTCTTTCACAAGTCCCATTCGCACATCCTTCTTCTCATTAATCATTAATTGCAGGGCAATCACCAAAAAGCGCTCTTGCGGCAATTCATACAGACGGCGCTCATGATCCCTTGCTAAATAACGATCGGCCAGCAGAAATAAACCAATATAATTGAACTTGTGATCGCGCTCAGGAACAATCTCCCTTGCCGCTTCCTCCAATTCGCTTGTTGAATAGGCACAGATGAGCTCATCTGAATATATCCCCTTCTCGACCAGTGTACGGACCAACTCAGAGAAGCTGCCGTATTTAAGCTTCTCATCATACCCCCGGTTTTCCGCTGCCCCTTTGTATAGCTTTTGCAAATAGAGGCGGGCGGCTAAAAAAGTCCAATCTGGTTCATCCATCGCAATCCGATTAAGGGCATAATGCAGGGCTGTCTCATTCGCATCAGATTCCTTGCCGCGAGCAATCAGCTCTTTCAGCTCTTCAATATTCAGCTTATACTCCTTGGCAGCCTCTTCTATTAATCTTTCCGTCTTCCATAAACGTTCCTCGATCAATTCGTCCATCTCCCTTAATATATGAAATTGACTCTGAGGGTAAAAAAAGAACCCGCTCTATACTTTGAGCGGGTGAAAAGATAACAGAAAAAAGACACATAGTAACTATGAGCTTCGGTTGCTATCATTTCCTTCCTCACTCCCCGGAGAAAATTGAAATTCAAAAAAATAAGACAGGTCTCCTGACTCATGCTTCACTCTCACTAAACCCTTCCCGTATCATCATCTCTTCAAAAGAAGAGACAACCCTATACAGTGGTACATGTTTAGCTCGTCAGCACTTACAGTTGCGGGGGCAGTATCGAATTCTCATCGATTTCCCTATTAAGCGTCTCTACGCATCTTATTCTTTAGCTAACACTATATATTGATTTTTTATTAATAAATCGACCATATATGGTGTTTTAATCATATCGAATATCTCTAGCTTTTACAAGGGATTAATTTTCTTCCAGAGAAAAAGAAGGACACCCGCTATGCTAGAAAAGCATATAGAGTATCCTCCTACCGTTAAAATTGCATCATTTTAATATAGCTGCGCAGTTGCTTGGCCGCATTGACCATATGGCGAAGCGAAGCAATTGTTTCTTCTTCCTTCCTCGTCTTCAGTCCGCAATCGGGATTGACCCAAAATTGTCGGGGTTCCAGCACCTCAAGGCTATCCTGCATGATCTCAAGCATCTCTGCTTCCGATGGAATACGAGGACTGTGAATATCATAGACACCTAACCCAATGCCCTTTTCATAAGGGGTTTGCTGCAGGGAATGTATGAATTCCCCATGGCTCCTGGATGTCTCAATGGAAATGACATCGACATCGAGTGCTTCAATTGGCTTCACGAAATCATGAAAGTCACAATAACACATATGGGTATGGATTTGCGTCTCATCCTGCACGCCTGAGGTTGCCAAACGGAAGGAGCGAATCGCCCAGCTCAGGTAGTCCTCCCAGTCCGCCCTACGCAATGGCAAGCCTTCCCTTAAGGCCGGCTCATCGACCTGAATGATGGCGATACCAGCCTGCTCCAAGCATTCAATCTCCTTACGAAGCGCCACTCCCAGCTGGTAAGCAACCTCTTCTCTTGAAATATCATCCCGGACAAAGGACCAGTTCAAGATGGTTACAGGACCAGTAAGCATCCCTTTTACCGGTTTCTCTGTCAGAGCTTGCGCCGCTGCCGTCTCTTTAAGGGTCATTGGCTCAATCCAGCTCACATCTCCATGAATGATTGGCGGTTTCACACATCTCGATCCATAGGAAACGACCCATGCTTTCTCACTTAATGCAAAACCTACAAGCTTTTCCCCAAAATATTCGACCATATCTGTCCGTTCAAACTCCCCATGAACGAGCACATCAAGTCCCAAATCATCTTGGATGCGAATCCACCGCTCTGTCTCTCGTTCAATGAATGCGGCATAGGCATCATCAGTAATCTCCTTATTCCTCCATGCCTTCCGTGTTTCCTTTACTTCCTTTGATTGAGGGAAACTGCCAATCGTTGTCGTCGGAAAGACCGGCAAACTCAGTTTCCGTGCCTGAATATCTTGACGAATCGAAAACGGCGCAGGACGTTTGAAATCTTCTGGTGAGATGGCTAGCTTAGAGGAAGCCTTTTGGGACGTGCGTCCATTTCCATCAAGCGGGAGCCCTGGTTCATTGAACGAAAGGACGAGTTGATTGATTTCCGTGATTTTTTCATCGGCAAAAGCAAGCAGTCCCTTAATGTCAGCACTCATTTTCTGCTCGAAGGTCGTGGAGATGGGAACATGCTGCAAGCTAGATGACGGCTGGACCCACACATCGGCAGCCTTGGATAGGTCAAGGAGGGATTGAAGCAGCCCTGCTTTTTCCGCCAAATCGGCACGCCATATATTTCGTCCATCAATAATACCAACAGCTAGCACTTTCTCAGCCGGGAATCCATATTGTTTCATCGAGGTGATATTTTGCTGATAGCCTGAGACAAAATCAAGGCCAACTCCCTCAACAGGCAGATTGACAAGCTCCTCATAAGCCGATAATCCTTCAAAATAGGTTTGCAGCATAATCTTACAAGCTGGTTTTTCAATGGTCAGCTGTTCATATACAGATTTTACAAACTCGACTTCTTTCTCGCTCAATGTCAACACAAGGGCCGGTTCCTCAAACTGGATCCAATCCGCCCCCTCCTCAGAAAGCTCAGCCATCACCTGCCTGTACAGCGGGATGAGCTCGGCTGCAAGTTCCTCTCGATTTTCATAGCCCTTTGTAAGCTTAATGAAGGTATATGGCCCAATCATCGTCGGCTTGGTCACGAGACCAAGCTCATCCCTTGCTTCCTTGAACCATTGTAGCAAGAGATTCTTCGTCACACTAAGCTCCTGCCCCTCATATTCCGGAACGATATAATGATAATTTGTGTTGAACCACTTGGTCATTTCACAGGCAACAGCCCCTTTTGTCCCCCGTGCCATCGCATAATATACGGACAAGTCTGACCCGCTTCTTTCTCCTGCATATCGGCTTGGAATCATTCCAAACATAAAGGCCGTATCAAGCATACGGTCATACATGGTGAAATCACCAATTGATAAGTAATCAAGCCCCAAATCCATTTGTCTTTTTAATCTGCCTAAACGAATGCCCTTCAGCTGCTGCAAAAAAGCATCCTCTGTCACATCCCCTTTCCAAAATGCCTCTAAGCACCTCTTCCACTCTCGATTGTCACCAATATAAGGATAGCCGATAACTGTGCGTGTCCATTTCATCCTTTTGTTCCCCCCATACATCGTTTTTCATGAATGCAAAAAAGCCATCTCCTCTACGGGAAATGGCTAATTAATGTTCGCAATATAAAGATAGGCAGGCATTCGCCTAATTCTTTAGATTTCGTACAGTGCCGTTATTACTGGCACAATTCACCCCCTATTTCCACGTAGGTATTGGTGTGCACTAGAATTGGCAGGTCTCCTGGCTCATCATCAACGCACTTTATCGCACCTTCCCGCTTAATCAGCAGTGGTATGTTGCGATATGCTCCGATTTACAGTTGCGGGACAGCGACGGACTTTCACCGTACTTCCCTTTTAAGCCAAACGATTATTTGTTTGGCACCAACCCTTACACTCTATTCAATTGTAAAATAACAATATAGCGACTATACCATAAACAAATCATATATGTAATAAATTTTTGGATAATTATAAATACTTTTAAACAGACCTTTCTCTCTCTTTGATAGGTTCAGAGATGGGAAGCTCAATTGTCATTCGAATATAAACTTGGCCATTATAAACATATGGTTACTTGAATAAATAGCCTGTCCAAAAAATTATACAAGGCATAGTAATTATGATCCATCCAATATCTCGATGCTTACCTATTAACAAAACCGGTAGAACTTTTGTTTATCCTAGCTCCACATGGTGTCGACTTATTGCTGTACGACCTATTCTCCCTATGCTATACTTTTGCCAAAATAATAATAAAGAGAGGTGGCCGCATTGGGAACGAGCTGGTAGTCCACCAACATCAACTTGGCCTCAGGTGGCCATCATAAACCTTGTCATATCAAGCAATATACTGTTTTACCAATAATTTTCCAAATATTAAGATAGTTTTAAATATAACCATGGAGGTGAATCCCTCATCCGAGGGAAGTAATTGGATATAATTACGTTCACAAATTTGACACTTTTGATCATCCTACTCATTTTGACTGCTTTTTTTGTCGGGGCTGAATTTGCCGTCGTCAAACTCCGCATGTCTAGAATTGAACAGTTAATCAGTGAAGGGAACAAGAAAGCCATAACAGCAAAAAAAGTAGCAAGCGACCTGGATTATTACCTGTCCGCCTGCCAACTAGGTATTACCATTACCGCCCTTGGTCTTGGAGCACTCGGAAAACCAGCTGTAGAGAGGCTCTTGTATCCTGTATTTGATTTCTTGAATATTTCAGACGCCCTCTCTTCCGCTCTTTCCTATGCAATTGCTTTTATACTCGTCACATTCCTCCACGTTGTTCTTGGAGAAATGGCACCTAAGACACTCGCCATACAATATGCTGAACGAATGAGCCTGCTCCTTTCCCCGCCGCTGTACTGGTTTGGGAAAATCATGAACCCATTCATCTGGGCATTGAACGGAACATCCCGTCAGTTCCTGCGACTATTCGGGGTCAAGCCCGCTGGCCATGAAGATACCTATTCAGAAGACGAACTGAAAATTATTATGGCGCAGAGCTTCCAAGGTGGAGAAATCGACAAGACGGAGCTTTCCTATATGAAGAATATCTTCTCTTTCGACGAACGTGTTGCAAAGGACATTATGGTTCCACGAACAGAAATGGTCACTCTTGATAAAGACATGGATTATAAGACGATCATTTCAATCTTAGATGAGAATAATTACACCCGTTACCCAGTGGTAGAAGACGGGGATAAGGATAGAGTAATTGGAATCTTAAATGTTAAAAGGATGCTCACACAAATCGTGGCGAACCGAGAATCCAAACCAGCCGATTTCGTTCGTGAATTGCCGTTCGTTCTTGAAACAACACCCATTCAGGATGCCCTATTGACCATGCAGAGAGAACAGGTCCATATGGTTCTTGTTATTGATGAATACGGAGGCACTGCCGGAATCCTTTCATTAGAGGATGTATTAGAAGAAATCGTCGGCGAGATACGAGATGAATTCGATGAAGAAGAGGAAGCGGATATCCAGGATATCGGGGATAACCACTATCTCATGAATGGCCGTGTCCTATTAGAGGAAATTGAGGATCGCTTTGGACTGACATTTGAAGAAAGTGATGATATTGACACAATTGCCGGCTGGATTCTTCAAAACATTGAAGAAGTCCGAGAAGGCGTTGAAGTGAAACACGGGGATTTTGTATGGGTGGTTGAGAAAATGGAAAACCACTCAATTAAACAAATTACTATGCGGAAGCTTTAATAGAATATGAACTTAATTCATTTGGAGGTGAATCCTTCTTAAAAGAAGGAACTAATTGGACGGATTAATTGCTTTAAACTTATTCTTAGTAGTGGTATTCATTGGATTGACAGCTTTCTTCGTAGGCGCAGAATTTGCGATTTTGAAGGTGCGGATGTCAAGAATCGATCAGCTGATTGCCGAAGGAAACAAAAAAGCTGTCTTGGCGAAGAAAGTGGCTGGAAATCTGGATTACTATCTATCAGCCTGCCAGCTCGGCATCACGATTACCGCTTTAGTACTAGGCGCATTAGGGGAGCCGACTGTCGAGAAGCTGTTCCATCCTGTTTTTGAGAGATTCGAAGTGTCAGAGGCGGTCGCGACCGTGCTGTCCTATGGAATTGCTCTCGCGATTGTCACATTCCTGCATGTTGTCTTCGGGGAGCTGGCTCCAAAAACACTGGCCATTCAGTATTCTGAACGAGTAACGTTCTTGCTCGTTACGCCGCTCTATTGGTTCGGCAAAATCACGAATCCAATCATCCGATTCTTAAATGGCTCATCTCAGATATTTCTTGGCTGGTTTGGCGTCAAGCCGGCTGGTCATGAGACGGTATATTCAGAGGAAGAGCTTGAACTGATTGTGAATCAAAGCTATAGAAGCGGAGAAATCAATGAAACGGAGCTCGCCTACCTTCAGAATATCTTCTCATTCGAAGATCGTGTATTAAAAGAGATCATGATTCCTAAATCCAAGGCTGTCTTCTTAACGAAACAGATGAAGATTGATGACATCATTATGATTCTCGATAAATATAACTATACGCGTTACCCAGTGATTGAAACTGAAGGTTCAAATCACGTCATCGGCTTCATTAACACGAAGGAAATGCTCACAAACATGGCAGCAGGACGCAATATAGCCATTACCGATTTCATTCATGACATTGCATCATTTCCAGAAAGCGCATCAATCAAAAACGTGCTTTTGGACATGCAAAAAAATCGCATGCATATGATTATCGTAAGAAATGAGGCGGGGCAAATGACAGGTCTCGTGACGATGGAGGATGTATTAGAAAACATCGTCGGAGAGATTCGCGAGGAATCTTCTAATCAATGATTATTCTAGAGGTTCGAGAGTCTATTAAAAGACCTCGAACCTCTTTTTATTACGCTTTCTTAACCGGTATCCACACTTCACTATAATAGTCAGCTGAGGCCGGGTCCCCATCATGCGGGTATACTTCCATTTCCGGTCCTCCTGCATGCTGATAGCCAGTTGAAGGAAACCATTCAGAAAAGATGCGTTCCCACACATTAAGCATAGCATCAGGCATGGCACCTTTTACAGGGAATATAGCCCAGACTGCAGATGGAATAACCCTTTCTTCCAAGCCATCAGGAACATTGGACTCACTTTTTTCAGCAGCAATCATATAAGTCAGATTCTCCTGCTGCTGGTCAAATTCAAGACAGATTCCTAATAGCCCTAACTGCCCGGAATGCTTGGATAATCGTGCTGTTAATCCATCTTGATTAGACTCCGTCCAAAAAGCAGCAATATCCTGATGATTTTGCCCATCTGTCGCCCTCGTCCGAATACTTCTTCCTATTACCGAGAAAGCCTCTTTCTCTTCTAATCTGTATTCCATTTCCACATCACCCTTAATCTGAATTTGAAAGTAGAGTCTTGGATAGGCCTTCAGGAATTGGCTGTTTTTCTTCGCAGCTGATGGAGATAGGCCATGAATGCGTTGAAAGGCCTTTGTAAAGGATTCTGGGCTATCGTATTGATACTTCATAGCCACATCTATCACCTTCGCATTCGGTTGGATAAGCTCCTGTACAGCTAGCGTGATGCGCCGGTTACGAATATACTCACTTACCGTAAAGCCTGTCAGCATTCCGAACAGACGCTGAAAATGAAACTTAGACATACAGGCAACAGCAGCAATATCCTCTATACGGAGCTCCTCAGTCAAATGGTTCTCCATATAGTTAATGCTGTCCACCATTCTTTGCAGGCCCTCCATATGAATCCTCTCCCTCTAAATTAAGATTACTAGCTCAGTCGCAGGCAATCCTGTTCATCCATGCTCACTTTTTCCAGATTCCCATAAAAAAACTGCAGACACCCCCTTGAAAACACCAAGTGTTGTCTGCAGTCATAGAACAATATTATTGTACTCCCTCCATCGGAAGCAGCTTCCGGCTTTCTACCGCCAGAATACCGAGCTCATGATGATCACCCTCATACAGGGCATTTTGAACAAGCCGAATTTGATCATTAATATCGAAAATTTCAAGCTTGCAATGGGCACGATTTGATTGCAGTGCTTCATATAGCTCTGCTCGTGAATGGACAATGCGTCCATTGACCTTAGTCAGCAATTCCCCTGGGCGAAGACCCATTCGTTCTGCCGGTGACTCCGGCAATACACCAAGAATCATCAGGCCATTTTGGGAAGACGTGAAGAAGGATGGCCGCGTCTCTTCCCTGCTCTTATACACATAGAAAACAATCGCTCGTCCGACAATCGCAATAGCGACCGCAGCCAGACTGAGATAAGGCATCCAATATCCCGCAGTAGCTATAGCCAATACAACGAAACCAATCGCCGCGATTCTCATTCCCAATGGCTGTACGACATTGGCAAGCAATGTACTCCTTGCTTTTGCAGAAAAGCCGATAAAGAAAGGAACGACAATCGGCGCCCATTCTGTATCCCCCAAAGCGAATACCGGCCAGAGATCACCGGGTACATCAAGTATGCCATTCGGAATAAAAAGAAGCACCGGAACAAGCCAAATTCGCTTCGACTTCTGTGCACCGACAATCATTCCCCTTTTCCCTTTCTCATAAAGCGGGGATGCGTGAAGAGCTCCCCTCCTACGAATCAGCCAGCCTTCCGCTATGAGCAATAGTCCGAGTAATACCGCAATTGAAGGATAGAACACTTCATCGAAGGCGAAGAAACCTTCATCCAAGATACCTTCAAATCCATATAAACTCAGTCCAAAAATAATCAAAAGTGACAATCCAACTGTATAAACCGGCGTCAACAGACGGACAAATAAAAATATACTAAATATTAAACTCAGAAATCCTGTCAGCAGCACAAACTCAAACGGCACATTTAATCCAAGCAATCCCGTAATGATGGATAATACAATCCCCGTTAACAGGCTAGGGACAATGTACTCCTTCATTTCAATCATGGGATCCTCTACCCGGATATGAAACAGTTTACGTTCCTGCTTAACCCGCTTGGAGCCAAGCATATATGTAACTAATAACCCAATATACAGAACTGGATTAAGAAATAATAATCCAATTCCCTTAAGTAATTCTATGATCCAAGTTTCCCACAATTTCTATCACCAACCCTTACATACCTTATCTTCTATTCTATCAAATCACTACCCCCATTCCTATTCTTTCTTTCAGGCCTAAGCCTTAATCGTCCTTCTTTGTTCAAATCTTCCTTGCCATTGCTTGCTGCCCTTCTTATCCAATGGTAAAACTAGAACTGTTTCCAAAGGGAAACAACTTAATAAGACATCAGTTCATCCACAAAATCTATCAGCTTGTCTATTTTTGCTTAATAGTGCCGATTTATAGAGACGGTTTTTCTAAGGTTTATGGACGACAGTCACGTACCAAAAAACGGCATATCCAATTACTGTCCTAAAAAAGAAACAGCGCCTGCACGGCGCTGTCACCTGTTATTGCTGTTCTAACCACCTTAAGCCTGCCTGCAGCTGCAAATCGTTCTTGTCCTCATTCACCAGCTTCTTGATTTCTTCCTGCAGGCTTGAAACAGTGCTCTTATCCGCTATTCCGGTTGCGCGGATGTTATGCATTCGCTGGAAAGCCTCGACAGCCTTCACGGTCTTTCCGCTGTAATAGCCGTCCGTTCGTCCTGGCTCATATCCGGCTCCCTCAAGCATTTTCTGCAGAATCATGACCTGCTTATTATTCATATCCTTTTCCAAAGATTGCTCAACCGTCAGCGGCTCTAAGCTATAGTAATCCTTTTGGCTGACTCCGATGGTTGGCTTGATGCCTTTCTTATGAATCCATGTCCCATTCGGCGTGAGCCATTTATAGAAGGTGAGCTTAATCGTGCTTCCGTCCCCTAAGTCGACTGGCTTTTGCACAGTACCTTTCCCAAAGGTTTTCTCGCCAATAAGCGGATATCCCTCCGATTCATTCATGGCTGCCGCAAAGATTTCAGCTGCAGAGGCACTGCCCTCATTCATCAGTACAGCAATTGGATAGGGCTTCCGTTCATCTGTGTAGGAGAAATACTGATTTTTCTTGCCGTTACGCTCCTCAATCTGGATATACGGCTTCTTATCCGTGATGAACTGCCGAAGGATTTCCTCCACACTAGTCAGCAAGCCTCCCGGGTTGCCGCGAACGTCAATGAGCAAACCGTCCATTGGGCTTGCCTCCAAGGAAGAGAGCTCCTTAACGAAATCCTCAGCCGTATGCTCGCTGAAGGAGGTGATTTGAAGATAGCCAATTGATTGGCCGTTCAGTTTTTTCACGGATCGATGAACGGTCTCAAGCGGAATTTCCGCCCGCTCAACGGAAAATTTGATTGGCTGATTATTGCCCTCCCGCATAATCCCTACCTCTACCTTTGTCCCGACCTTCCCCCGTATTAGGGAGACGACATCATACAAATCAAGCCCTTCCGTCCTCTGCTGATCGACACTGATAATCACATCTCCCGGCTTGATGCCAGCCTTTTCAGCCGGAGAATGCTTGAACGGGGATACTATTACGAATTTGCCATCAAGATAATTAATCTCAGCCCCTATTCCTTGAAAACTAGAATCCAATGTTTGCTGGAACTGAGATGTCGTCTCTGCATCCATGTAGACAGAATACGGATCCTTCAATTCATCAAGCATTCCTTTGATCGCGCCTTCTGTCAGTTCATCCTTATCCACCTGCTCCACATAGTTGTCGGCAATAAGATCAAATGCTTGATGGACCTTTTCGAATTGTCCCCACTCCTCCGTTTCCTCCTGTGCTTGGCTGCTCTTGCTATCTTGATAGTATTCATATCTCCACCAGGAGCCAGCAAGAATGCATATCAATAAAACCACAGCTGTCACAAAGGGCCAGAACCATTTATTCTCCAATCGCGGCCGCCTGCCTTTCACCAAAAAAATAAGCATGACACACATAAATGCGCCATGCTTATTCCTATGCGAAGCCTGTCCTGCTTATGCTCATAAATCAGCCATCAATAGCTGAGCTGCCGCCAGGGGCAATTGGGCCCGGGTCTGCAGCCATTAAAGTTCCTCCAACAGCTGTCGCGCCCAAAGCAAGAACTAGAACAAAGATTGCAGCTAATTTTTTCATTGATTCATCCTCCTAATTTGATTTTTATATTTGTGTAAATTCTCTGTGTCCAATAATTGCAGGTAGAAATAATTAGAATTCGAAGTGAATACATCCCTGGCTACACTTAAAATGCTGTCATCATTCGTAGCCAATCCGTAATAAAACAGCTGGTAGGAAGTTAAATATCCTCTTGTTCTCTTCAAGCTGTCAAGAATGTCCACCGCTTCATTTACCCGGCCCAAGACAATAAGCCTGTGTGCTTTTTCTGCCTCATCTGCCGGTTCAGTATGTATATCAATTCCCCAGAAGGAATGAAGAAAATCAATTGTATTAACCGTATACTGCGTTCGATCCGCTGCACGGTTTCCAGATAGCCTTAATAGGGCGTCACGAGCTTGTTCAACCCAATATTTCGCCACCTCAAAGTTCTCAAACATATAGGATTGACCAAGAATATGAAAGAAATTGGCGTACACAATCGGGAAGTAGAACTGCAGCTCATTGCGCTTGATAACCTCCAGGCATTTCGCCCGGCATTGTTCAATTTCATTCATGTATAAATAAGTCATGGCTTCCATTTCCATCAGTCGAATCCTGTAAGCTTCCCGCAAATATTCATTTTCCATCAGTTCAACCATTGGTGCTACGACTTTGAGCACCTTATGAAAGGGCTCAAATAATCCTGTTTCCTGGATTCCATATAAATGAACAATTAATGAGAATATGAGCGATTCGCTATTCGTGTTCTTCACTTTGAATATTTCGTCAATTAAGTCCGTACCAGACAATTCTCCCTTTTGGTTCTTAAGAAGGATCTGATAGATCGTAATCCATGTCTGCATGTCCTTGCTTCCCCGTTCTCTCTCCATTTGCATGAGAGTCTCGAGCTCCTCTATATCACCTTGCATTAAATAATATTCCATAAGAATATTAGGTTTCATAGAGTCTAAGTAGGTACAATAGTAGTCTTGCAGGAAGTATTTCTGCTTTTCATAATCATTGCGATATAGTTCATTCAGTGAGGATAAAATCGAGTTTGAATTTACTTGGGACGTATCAAGCAGGTTAACCTTCTCCATTAAAAACCGGCTGAATTGACGATCGTCCTTGATCATATAATCTTTAAAAACCATGCTCTCCAAGCTACATCCCACCTAGTATAATTGACTATTTAATACAAATTTTAACAGCTTATCGAACGCTTGTGTACAAAATTCGACCACCAAATTTGTCGAATATTCGACAACATTCGTATTTTATCTGAAAATTCCACCTGAAAATATTAATAAAAGCGCAGTTCATTATCGAACTGCGCTAGTATATTACATTCCGCTTAAATACTTCATCGGATCGACGACATTAGATTTAGATGCCGTCCAACCGCCAACATATAATTCAAAGTGCAAATGCTGGCCAAAAGATCGGCCCGTATTGCCCATTAATCCGATTTGTTGTCCCTTTTTGACAGATTGTCCAGCAGAAACATTCATCGAACGCAGATGGGCATATACTGTCGTATAAACTTGTCCATCAATATAGTGGTTAATGTACACGACATTTCCATAAGAGCTTGAATAGTTTGCACGAGAGACAACCCCTGCCGCAGAGGCGACAACAGGAACCGTTCCTGACTTGGCAATATCAATTCCATTATGGTTTCTGCCCCAGCGGCTGCCAAATCTAGAAGATACATAGCCGGCTGCTGGACGCATGAATTTACCTGATGTCACTGCTGGGGCGGAAGATACCGCACCAGATGTTCCAGAGGAACCTGAAGAGCTGGAGCTAGAGTTTGCACTTGCAGCTGCTGCTGCAGCGGCGGCGGCTTCCTGCCGTTTTTTCTCAGCCTCGATGGCCTTCTTTACGGCTGACTCCTGATTAGCCAAGATTTCTTTCTCTTCCTCAAGGGAGAGCTTCTCATCCTCAAGCTCAGCCTGCTCCGATTTCAGCACAGCCATCAGCTTATTCTTCTCGATTTTTTGCCCATCAAGCTTTTCCTTCATCTTGACGAGCTCATCCATCATTTTGTTCAAACTGGCAAGCTTCTCTTCGACTTCTGCCTTCTGCTCTTCCAAGCGGGCTTTGTCTGCTTCCTGTTCAGCGATGATGTCCTTATCCGCATTCATGATGGTCGTTACAGCACCAAGGCGTTCGACAAATTCACCAAAGCTATTCGCGCCTAGAAGTACCTCCAGATAACTTGAACTACCGCCGTTTTGCTGATAAGCACGTGCGCGTTCTTTCAGAATCTCATTTCGGTTAGCGATTCGTTCCTCTGTCTCTTTAATGCTTTCTTTCAGACTCGCAATCTTGTCTTTAGTAGAGGCAATCTCTTTATCTTTCTTAGCAATCTCTTCTTTTGTCTCGGAGATTGATTTTTCTACCTTTTTCAATTCTGCTTCTATCGATGCTCGTTGATTTTTGATGTCTGAGATCTTACTTTCCGTTTCTGAAATATTGGATTCAACGGATGATTTTTTCTTCTCAATTGTGCTCTTCTTCTCCTTTAAAGAGCCAATCGATTCTGCCTGCACATTCCCCCCTGCAGATATTCCTGCCAAACACAACATAAACGCTGTGATAGCGACCATAAACTTCTTCACGTGGCTTTCCCCTTCCCTTCCAACAGTAAAACGTACCTTTTATGTATATAGCCCCTTTAATAAGGGGCCTTTAATTGTTAGGCTTTCAAGAATTTACGGACAGACATTAAGCTTCCCCACACTCCAATTATAGCGCCAAACAGGACAAGCAAGCCTGATACTTGGAGGATGAATGGGTTATAGCTAAGCATCTGCATGTAGTCAATCGACAACGATGGGCTGAGATGATCATACAGATACTTGTAACCGAACGCGATGAGTGAAATCGGAATGATGGACCCGAGTACACCAAGCCATAACCCTTCAAGGAAGAATGGCCAGCGGATAAACCCGTTCGTCGCGCCGACAAGCCGCATAATCTCAATTTCCCGGCGTCTTGCAAAGATTGTCACTTTAATGGTGTTAGAGATTAAGAACATCGCAGTGAAGAGCAAGGCAACAATCAGTACGATTCCTACATTTCTCGATACGCTGACGATATTAAACAGCTTTTCGACATAGTTTTGTCCGTATTCAACTGTCTCTACATAATCCATTCCCTCAGCCTCTTGGGCAACAACCATGACATCCTGAGGCGTTTTGGTTTTGACAACATAAACGTCATTCAACGGATTATCCTGTTCAAATAATTCAAAGGCTTTTCCGTCATCACCCATGCTGTCAATGATATTCGTTAACTCTTCTTCCTTGGAAGATAAGGTTACCTTCTCTACTTGACTGAGACTCTCTAAGGTGGTGCCAAGCTCATCTGCTTGCTCCTGTGTAGCTGTGCGGTCAATATGCACACGAACTTCGACATCACTCTCTACATTGGTAGCAAAATTATTCAAGTTCATCATTAGGACGACGAATACGCCGACCAATGACAGGGTCACGGTAACGGCACTTACGGACGCAAATGACATCCAGCCGTTGCGGCCCAGACTTTTGAAACTTTCCTTCACATGGCGGAAGAAGGTTCTATAATTCATAACCGTATTCTCCCTTCTGTTCATCCCGCACGATTAAACCGCCCTCAATGGCAATGACTCGGTGCTGCAGCGTATTAACGATGTCTTTATTGTGAGTCGCCATGATAACAGTTGTACCGAGGCTGTTGATCTCTTCGAATATCTTCATGATTTCCCAAGATGTGTCCGGGTCCAGGTTACCTGTCGGCTCATCCGCAATCACGAGCTTTGGCGAGCGGACGATGGAGCGGGCAATGGCAACCCTTTGCTGCTCTCCCCCAGATAATTCATTCGGGAACATTCTTACTTTATGTTTTAGGCCAACCAGCTCAAGCACTTCCATAACCTTTTTCTTGATGGCCTGTGGTTTCTCTTCTGTTACTTCAAGCGCAAAGGCAATGTTTTCAAACACGGTCAGATTGTTCAAGAGCTTGAAGTCTTGGAAAATCACACCGATATCTCTGCGCAAAAGCGGGACTTTCCTGTCTTTAATATTGGCGATATCTCTTCCGTTAATGGTTATCGTACCGCTTGTCGGCTTCTCTTCTCTATACATCATCTTGATGAAAGTCGATTTACCAGCGCCGCTCGGACCAACTACATAGACAAACTCACCCGATTGAATTTTTACATTCAGGCCTTTTACTGCTGAAACGCCATTCGGGTATGTCTTTTGAACATTCTTCATTTCTATCATGTCGTTTTCACCTAATTTCCACCTTCATGTTGTACTAAAATCTATCTATTCATTTTATCGACGTTTGTCGTATTTTGATATATTTATCCGCCTTTTGTCATGATATATTATAACATCAGATAATGTCAGAAAAACCACTGTTATATTACATTTATATTTCAACTAGATTACCCTTATTTATCAAAGATGGTTAAATCTCTCTAAATATAAGATAAAGCTTTCTTCCCTTATAACAAATAGCCTCTTTAGAATCCGATATTCAGGCATTGAAATGACAATAGAAAAACCGGCCAGACTTATCATCTTCCGGTTTTTTGTTATGTCTCATCTATCTATTCAAAACTCTCATTGCCTGCTATTTATGCTTGAATCAATTGACCAGAGTCTATCTTAGCAATTAACGGCACAAATAGCAAAAAATTATTATTTCCAGCTATTCGCGCTCCTGCGATCTTGCTTTATTAAATCCTTCTCCGAGAACCTCAGCTGCCTCCATCACGACAACGAATGCATGCCTGTCAATCGATTGCACGACCTGGCGCAGCTTCGTGAATTCCGATTGGTCGATGACGCACATTAAGACAGGACGGTCACTTTCTGTATAGCCTCCCTGTGCAGTCAGTCTTGTCACGCCACGGTCCACTTCCTCCAAGATAGCCTTTCTGACTTCTGCCTCATAATTGGTAATGATCATAACCGTCTTCGAGCGCTGGATTCCGACTTGGACAAGGTCAATCGTTTTGCCCGTGACAGCTAATCCAATCAGGGCGTACAGGCCTTGCTCAATATCAAATACGAGCGCTGCCGCCAGCACAATCAAACCATCAATCATAGCGACACACATACCAAGTGATAGGCCCGTGTATTTATGAATGATCTGTGCGGCCAAATCCGTCCCGCCTGTTGAAGCTTTTCCAAGGAAGACAACACCAAGTCCAAGTCCAACACCAATTCCGCCGAATAAGGCGCCAAGCAGCGGATCTGTCGTAGCCGGTGACCATCCATTCGTCAAGAAAACGACAAATGGGAAGAAAACTGTCCCGACAGCTGTTTTAAGACCGAATTGTTTCCCAAGCAAAATCACGCCAGCGATAAAGAGCGGGATATTGAATGACCACTGTACAAAGGCAGGCTCCCAGCCAAACAATGTATACGTGATTGTGCTGATTCCGCTCACGCCGCCTGATGCCACTTTTGTCGGCAGGAGGAAAATATTAAAGGAGATGGCTACAATTGCAGACCCGATAAGGACATAAATATAATCCATTATTGCTGTTAAAAGAGGATGCTTCATCCTGCTGTTTATTAATTTCATCACTATACTTCTAGCCCTCCATCATTCCATATCATCAAAACATATCCATTTTATATGAAAACAGGAAGAGACACAATGAAAGCCAGTTAAGATACAATAATCAGACAATAATAAAAAGCCCAGGAAGAAATCCTGAGCCCCTCTTTAAATAGCGATATCTCTTTTCCTAAAGACAAAGAACGTTATAGCAAGAAACACAATATAATAGACAGCTAACAAACCAAGCGAGAACCCAATTGACGCACCTTCATAGCTTAAATCGAGCAAGAAGAGGCTCCGCAAATCCAGATGCGGGAATAAAATGAACTTCAACCAGCTATACCGATCGACCAAATTCAAGATAACGAAGTTTAACGTTGAGGACGCAAACAAGATAAACACCGCAACCCCGACCGCAATGGAGGTCGTTTTGAAAAGCGTGCTCAGCATGAACGCGATTGTGATAATGATAAAGAAGCCCGGAATCCAATAAAGGAGCATATCCACGAAATAGCCTCCAACCTCTACCATATCACCTGAAAGGGATGGATCAGGGATTTCTGCCGTAAATGAACCATTCCCGAAAAAGATGAGGCCGACCAAATAACCAGATACAAGCAGCGTGAAAAGCAGCATGCCGGCAAACATAAGCGATGTGACATATTTCGACAAAAGAATCTTCCAGCGTTTATGCGGCCGTATCAGCAGCTGCTTAATCGTGCCATCAGAGAACTCAGATGCGACCATCCCGCTGCAAACAATGACTGTGAACAACGTAATGAACGAGACAAGCCCAATCGCCCAATCAGCCATGAAATCCCATACCGTCTCCGTCATATTCCCTTCACTGCTCGCGAGAATATCAGCTGCCATCAGCTTATCATCCTCACTAGCATTCGAATCAGCGAGAGTTTGCTTAGCTTCCTTTACATCCTGCTCGGTTGCGTTATTCAGGAAATTCGAGATAAATCCTGCACCGATAATCCCCAAGACCATAAATCCGACAAAAATATAGGTGGACATCTTTGAGAATAATTTCATCCATTCATTGCGAATAAGCCCAATCATACGCCCACCTCCTGCTTCGTGATCTCAAAGAAACGATCCTCCAATGATTTCTTGACCACACTCATCTCATAGACATCGATATCTGCCTTCACAAAGGCACGCACAATTTCAGCTGATTGCTCCTTCGTGGCTTTTACCGTAATCATTTGCACATCCTGCTTTAAGATGTCAGCCTGAGGGATCTGCTCGCGAAGGACCTTCGCAGCAGCCAGTACATCACCCACGGAATAAGCAATCTCCCTCTGCTCCTCTTCCTCACCCTGCTGCTGATTATTCTCGATATGTATCAGTTTCCCTTTCTCGATGACCGCGAATCGATCGCACATAAGCTGCATCTCCGCTAGCAAGTGGGAGGATACCAGAACCCCGATTCCTTCATTGGCCAGCTCCCGCAAATACATCCGAAACTCTTTAATGCCTTGCGGATCAAGACCATTTGTCGGCTCATCCAGAATCAAGAGAGCCGGCTTATGAAGGATAGCCTGTGCCACACCAAGCCGCTGGCGCATACCAAGAGAGTAGGTCTTCACCTTTTTCTCCATCGCATGATCTAGCTTTACGAGATTTGCTACCTCATCCAGCCTCCCAGGCTCAATAGGAGTTGTTGCCATGCGTGCATAATGGATTAAATTCTTGCGTCCGCTCATGTACTTATAAAACTCAGGATTCTCAACAATCGCCCCAAGGTCGCTCATCGCTTGCTCAAATTCATCATCAAGATCATGCCCATTAATGATAACCTTCCCATTTGTGCGGTTAATCAGGCTACCAATCATACGGATGATAGTCGTTTTGCCAGCCCCGTTCGGACCGAGCAAGCCAAATATTTCCCCTCTTTTCACATCAAAACTCACATCATCCACAATCGCCGTTTGCCTGATCCTCTTCGTCAGTGATTTCACTTCTAATACTTTATCCGCCACTCGCCCACTTCCTTTTTTAATAATCTATATCTACTATAACGTAAAAAATATGGAAAAGTTTCATAATATTACAAATTATTTCAATGTAGATTTGGAAGGATATTCATCTATTTTTAAAAATTTATTACAAATCCACCCAAATTCGTAAATTATCGTATAAAACTGCTAAAATACATTGTTCCTATATAAGGAGGTGGAAGAAATTTTATAGAAAATACTATATTAAAAAATTAATAGAGGAGACACTATGTTTACAGCTAAGAAATTCACATCTCTTTTAATGATTACCATGCTCCTTCTTTCTTCCTTACCAGCTGTTTCTTTTGCCACAGAATTAGAGGATCCAGCAGAAAAAGCGATTGGTACACTGATTTCTGAAGACGGAGAACCAATTTATCTATATGAAACCACGGCAATGGACAGCCCTGTGTTAACTCAATTGGATAGCGATTCTGAAGTCATCATTCTCGAGGAATTAGAGGAATACAGCCATGTGCAATTTGTTTCAGCTGATGGAAACGAAATCTGGGATGGGTATGTAAAATCGGAAAACATATCAGCTAACGAAGATTTACTAGATACAGAGAAAATCATTGTTTCGGCCGAAGAAGAACCAGCAATAGAAGCTGAAGAAGTGAAACCAACTGTATCACTTGAAGAATCAACTGGCGAAGCAGGAATAAGTGAGTCTGCAGCAAGACTGTCGGGAAAAGCATTATCAGGAATTGCCATCAACGCCCCAACGAAAACGTATGCGTCACCTTCAACAAGCGCGAAAGTCATCAAGAGCTATGCTGCTGGTGCTGTTCTGAAATTCTATGACTATTCTACATCTTGGTATCAAGCGAAGGTTAAGGCCAGCGGAAAGTGGCAAACAGTTTATATACAAAAGAGCGCGGTTGAAACCCTCGTACCGAACCCTGTTCAAATTGAGGCTATTGCCAAATTGAACTCTACCGTCATGTACCAAACACCTTCAACAAGCGCCAAAGCGATTAAAACATATAAACAAGGCTACATTCTCAAACTATACACATACACAGCTAGCTGGTACAAAGCAAACGTACAGGTGGACGGTAAATATCAAACAGCCTATGTGCCAAAGACTTCTGTCGTTCTTCCAAACCCATCGAGCAAGGCTGAAAAAGGTATCGCCTTAAAGAATCCTACAAGTGTCTATGCTTATACAAGCACAAACGCCAAAGCATTAAAAACCTACGAGGCAGGCTCCATTTTAAAGGTCTATAGCTACACAGACTCTTGGTATCGTGCCACCATTTATGTTGATGGAAAGAAGAAGACAGGGTACATACTAAAAAGTCATCTGGAAAAGGTCACGGAAGAAAGTACCCAACAAACGGGTCTCGCTCAAAAAAATCCTACTAAGATTTATGAAAAACCCTCCACAACGGCAGGAAGCTTGAAAACTTATGCGAAAAACTCGGTCCTTAAATACCGTGGCTACAGTGCAAACTGGTACGTAACGGAAATCAAAGTCAATGGCGTCAATCAAACGGGATACATCAAAAAGAGCGACGTCAGCAGTCAAACGATTACCAACTATGGCTTGACCTTGGATAAGGCTGTTTCCCTTCAAATGAAGATGAGCCCAGTTACAGATGCATCAAACATTAGAGTGTCTAACGATGAGCTCTTATATAGATCACGAGCAGCATCATGGGACGACTCATATTGGAAAAGTGCAACAGCAGCTCAAGTGAGAAAATACTTAGACCCAGAGAACTATACACCAGGCAGCAGGGAATATTATCAGTTCTTGATTCTATCCGAACCTGCCGGCACGAGTGCAACAGAAATAAACAAAAATGTCCTAAACGAAAAAGGTGTCCTGGCTGGAAAGGCAGCAAGCTTCATTCAAGCAGCCTCCTCCAATGGCATTAATGAAGTCTATTTAATCAGTCACGCACTCCTGGAAACGGCAAATGGAACAAGCCCTCTCGCGACAGGAATTAAGTATAACGGTACGACTGTTTATAATATGTATGGAATCGGCGCCTATGATCATGACCCGAACGGGACCGGCGCCAAATACGCCTATAATCAAGGCTGGACATCCGTCGAGAAAGCCATCGTCGGCGGTGCAGCTTTCGTCGCCAAATCCTATATCCATGCTGGGCAGGATACCTTGTACAAAATGCGCTGGAACCCTGAATCCATGGCAACGAAAGGCTATGCCTCCCACCAATATGCAACCGATATTGGCTGGGCCGTCAAACAGACTGCTCGAATGGCACAGATTTATGGGCTTCTGACACAATATACATTATTGTATGATATCCCTTCTTACAAAGAATAATTTTATAACCTCCGGCAAACTGCCGGGGGATTTCCCCCCTTGTTTTTTTCGCGCAATTCTAAATAACCCTTTATATTACTATGAAGTTTTATGATTAGTTGACAATGCTAGTTAATAATCATTGAGTTGCTTTTTGTTTTTAAAGTATTTTACCCTTGCACTAGTTTTTTCCCTTGCATATTCTATACCTCGTGATTCATACTATTCCTATCATCATATCAGTCAGGTGGGTGAATATGTTAAATAGATTAAAGTTATTTAAACGACAAAAGAAACGTCGAAATTATTACCTTAATATTAAACAAACAGATGATATTTTATACATTTCTGGTCAATTGAATACAGAAACAGACACGGTATCAGAACTTTGGCTAAAATCGCGGGAAACAGAAGAATGGTTTTTAGCAGGAAAAATAGACCCTAGCCCTAATTTTAAGTTTAGGATCCATTTGGAAAATTTAATGGAAATAATTCCTGACATAGAGGATTATTACGATTGGTATTTAACCATACAAGTCCCTACAAAAGAAATCAGCGAAAAACGCTATGATAAATTAAGTCATTCTGCAGAGGTAGTTCAACAGAATGGAAAGGAAGTCTTTCAATACAAAATTCGTCTTGGTCGTTTCCAAACAACAGACATCGCAAGTACATTCTCGCCTTATTATATTCATGGAAGAAAAGGGATTCTTTTTGTCACAAAAAAGGGGAATCTCTCTCTTAGTGTTGACATGGAACTAAAGCCTTCTATCCGTCTTCAAATTGATAGCATAAAAAGAAGAGGAAAAGAGATGGAAGTCCATGGTCAAATCTTTACAAGACATTCGATGATTCAACAGGGTAATCTTTTACTGAAAAACCGAGCCACGAATGAAGAATACCTAACATCAGCAAACTTTATCTATAATCAAGAAGAAACTAGGAAAAAATTCGGATTAAATCGTTATAGTTATCAGGTAATTGTACCACTGACCAACGGTAGCAACCTTTTAGAGGAAGGAATATATGATGTATTCTTGCAACTCAAATTAAATGATTTGCAAGAACCCTATTTGGTGAAACTAAGACGCCCAACCTTCCGCGCAAGATATTTTGCCCAAGATATTACAAAGTTTATAGGCAATAAAGGAATTTCTGTCAATCCATATTATACATTTAAAGCATCAAATCTTGCTCTCGAGGTTTTAAGCTACTCGGCCGAAAACCTCGAGTATCTACAAAAGTTGATGCGTTGGTCATGGCTTCTTCGGCTTGTGAACAAACCAAAGAATATTTGGTTAATAGGTGAGCGCCCATATAAAGCACAGGATACTGGATATCATTTTTTCAAATATGTCCGTGAGAATCATCCTGAGCTACCCGTCTATTACGTAATTGACCGGGATTCCCCTGAGGCAAAAAATGTGGAACCCTATGGAAATGTCGTCTATTTCAAATCGAAAGAACATATTAAATTAAGTTTAATTGCCAAACGGATTATATCCTCCCATCATGCCGATTATTTATATCCCATTCGAACACAACGCTTTAAAAGGAAGGTGCATGCACTAAAAATCTTCCTCCAGCATGGAGTAATGGGTACTAAAAATATGATAGCCAATTATGGGAAGAATGCCCCTGGCTTTGATACAGACATTTTCCTTGTAAGCTCTGATTTCGAGAAGGCCATGATTGTGAATGACTTTGGTTATGCACCTGACCAAGTCTATGTCACTGGCTTATCCCGATTTGATGAATTATTGTCTGATAATGTCGAAGAAAAACGCCAATTACTAATAATCCCTACATGGCGTGATTGGATCCTGACAGAAGAAGATTTCCTTGAAAGTGAATATTATGACCGATATAAAGATCTTGTTAAAAGTGAATCCTTGCGTAAGCTGAGTGAAATCTATAATTTTGACATTATCTTCTGTCTGCATCCTAATATGCAGCTATATACGGACTATTTCCGTGATTCTCCTTATCAAGTCATTTCACAAGGAGAAATTGATGTACAGACTTTAATCAAAGAAAGTGCCATGATGCTTACCGATTATTCTAGTGTAGGATTCGATTTCAGCTTCTTGCAAAAACCGGTTATTTATTATCAATTCGACCGCGATCGTTTTATCGGAAAGCGACCATCCCATTTGAACTTGGATGAGGATTTGCCAGGCGACATAACGAATGATTTAGATGAACTATTAAAAATGATTGAAGAATACGCGTCACATAATTTTGTCATGAAGGATACCTATAAGATTCGTGCGAGAAAATTCCTGAAGTATTCAGATCGGTCATCATCCAAGAGAATCTTCGAGCTTGCCAGCAATAAATCCCTTAAGCCAAAGCTGTTGTATCGGTTACAGAAACAGCCTATCGTCAAAGGAATTGGGAATAAATTCAGAGAGAGCAAATATTATTTCCCTGCCATGAAAGCAGCTTATACATTCATGCGTGTTTTCCTTCCGGTTGATAAGAATTTAATCGTTTTTGAGAGTGGTGTGGGTAAACAATACGCAGACAGCCCTAGGATGATTTACGAAAAAATCTTAGAAGAAAAACTTCCATACAAGAAAGTATGGTTCGTGAATAAAGATGTCCATTTTAGAGATCCAGATACACGCAAAGTGAAACGCTTAAGTCCTGCATACTACTACTATTTAGCTAAAGCAGGCTACTGGGTGAATAATCAAAATTTCCCCTCTTATATTAAAAAGAGCAGTCAAACAACGTATTTGCAAACCTGGCATGGTACACCGCTCAAGAAAATGCTTTTCGATATTGAGCATGTACAGGGACGAAACGAAGGGTATACTGAGCGAGTCAGCAGAGCAGTTAAAAATTGGGATTATCTCATCTCCCCAAGCGCTTATGCTACAAAAGCGTTCAGAAGCGCTTTCCATTACGAAGGAGAGGTACTAGAGGTCGGCTATCCGCGCAATGACTTATTCTATCAAGAAGAATATACTGCGGTTGCAAGCAGAGTAAGAGAGAAACTGAATTTACCGGCTGACAAAAAAGTGATTCTTTATGCCCCTACATTTAGAGACAACCAAACAAATGGGGCCAATAAATTTACCTTCGAAATCCCATTTGATATGGAAGCCATGAAAGAACAACTAGCTGATGAATATATCTTACTGCTTCGACTCCACGTTGTAATCAGCAATAAGGTACGAGTGCCTGAGGAGCTAAGAGACTTTGTCTATAATGTTTCAAGCTACTCTGATATCCAAGAATTATTGACTGTATCAGATGTTTTAGTGACAGACTACTCTTCCGTCATGTTTGATTATGCGAATTTAAAGCGTCCTATGCTCTTTTACGTGTATGACTTTGAAGAATATCGCGATAACACTCGAGGTTTCTACATGAATTTCGAACAAGAGGCGCCAGGGCCATTATTACAGACGAGCGACGAATTAATAAATGCCTTACACAGACTCAAACAAGTAGAAGATCAATACCACGAGAAATACCAACAGTTCTATGAGCGTTATTGCCACTTAGAGGATGGACATGCAACCGACCGTGTCGTTGAGAAGGTTTTTACTAAAAAAGAACAATAAAGAAAAGAAGCCAGCATGATGAAGATGCTGGCTTCTTTGTTTAGGGGATGAGAACCTTACTCTTTGTAGGCTTCTTCCCAAATTATGAAAGTCTTGAACGCAAGTATGCGTCAATGAACATGTCGAGGTCGCCGTCCATGACAGCGCCGATATTTCCTGTTTCAGCGTTTGTTCGATGGTCTTTAACCATGGAGTATGGGTGGAAGACATAGGAACGGATTTGGCTGCCCCAGCCGATTTCCTTTTGTTCACCGCGGATTTCAGCGAGTTCAGCCTCTTGCTGCTCGATTTCGCGCTGGTAGAGCTTAGATTTCAGCATTTTCATCGCTGCTTCACGGTTTTTGATTTGGGAGCGCTCAGATTGGCATGTCACGACAACATTCGTCGGTATATGCGTAATCCGGACGGCTGAGTCAGTCGTATTGATGTGCTGACCGCCGGCGCCGCTTGCCCGGTATGTGTCAATCTTCAAATCTTCCGTGCGAATCTCAATATTGATCTCATCGTTGAATTCAGGCATAACCTCACAGGAGACGAAGGATGTATGACGACGGCCCGAAGAATCGAATGGTGAGATACGAACCAAACGGTGTACTCCCTTCTCTGCTTTCAGATAGCCATAGGCATTATGGCCGCGAATGCCGAGTGTTACACTCTTCACGCCTGCCTCATCACCAGGAAGATAATCAAGTGTTTCCACTTTAAAGCCTTTTTTCTCGGCCCATCTTGTGTACATACGAAGGAGCATGGATGCCCAGTCTTGGGACTCGGTTCCACCTGCACCTGGATGCAATTCAAGGATGGCATTATTTTTATCATATTCTTCACTAAGCAGCAATTGCAGTTCAAACGCATTGACACGCTCAGATAGCTCAATTAATTCAGTTTCAAGGTCGGCCTGAAGTTCTTCATCTGGCTCTTCCTTAATTAGCTCGAAGGTTAGTTCGAGATTTTCGTAGGATTCATTCAAGGAGTTGAATTCGCCAACCTGCTCTTTAAGGGCATTGGCTTCGTTGATGATGGTTTGAGCTTTTTGCTGGTCATTCCAGAACTCTGGCTCAGACATAATCTCATCAAGCTCCATGATGCGCGCTTCTTTCTCTTCTAAGTCAAAGAGACCCCCTAAAGTCCGCCAAGCGCTTGGCTGTTTTTTCTAACTCATTGCGAATTTCTGCGATTTCCATTCACATTCACCTCTATTATTATTTCACGCTAATCAGGAAAAAGAGAGCCGGCATAAGAGAAGCCGTCCCTCCATTTCCCCATAGGTATCCCTATTATACGCTCTAACGCCGTTGAAAGATACCTGTAAGCCTGAATTAGTTCACTGAGCCACCCATGACCCCAGAATGCAGAGAATAAAAAAGAGACACCCACACTTTCGACATGGGTGTCCCTATAACGGATTAAGCTCTTCCGTGACAATTCTTATATTTCTTGCCAGATCCGCATGGGCAAGGGGCATTACGGCCCACAGCCTTGTCTTCATTGCGTTTCGGCTTTCTCTTCACTTCACCATCTTCAGCCTTCGGGTTGACGGCTTGTCCTTTAACAACTTCCTCACGTTCAAGATTATTGCGGATTTCGGCTTTCATGATGTATTTGGCTACATCATCTTCAATCGCAGCAACCATTGCCTCAAACATTCTATAACCTTCCTGCTGGTATTCATTCAGCGGGTTGATTTGAGCATAGGCACGCAAATGGATACCTTGTCTCAATTGGTCCATCGAATCGATATGATCCATCCATTTGCTGTCAACTGCGCGAAGAACGATAACCTTCTCGAATTCACGCATTTGTTCCGGTGAAAGCTGGGCTTCCTTCTGATTGTATTGCTCGATGATCTTATCAAACAGAAGGTTAATGATTTCTTCCCCATCAAGCTCCTTCAACGCAGACTCATCCAATGAATTCTCTGGAAGGAGGTTTGCATAGACAAAATCAAGCAGACCTTGGATGTTCCACTCCTCACTCTCTCCATCTGGACCGAATGCATATACATTCCGCTCTAGGGAAGAACGAATCATGGCTTCAACGATTCCGCGAAGGTTTTCGCTGTCAAGAACATCGAAGCGTTGTTTGTAGATAATCTCCCTCTGCTGACGAAGAACATCATCATATTCAAGCAATTGTTTACGGGCATCATAGTTATTGCCCTCAACGCGTTTTTGAGCAGATTCAACAGCTTTTGATACCATCTTGCTCTGAATTGGCTCGTTATCGCCCATACCAAGACGGGACATCATGCTCTTAATATTGTCAGAGCCGAAGCGGCGCATCAATTCATCCTCTAAAGAGAGGTAGAACTGAGTGACACCAGGGTCCCCTTGACGGCCGGAACGACCGCGAAGCTGGTTATCGATACGGCGTGATTCATGGCGCTCCGTACCGATGACGGCTAACCCGCCAAGCTCAGCCACTCCTTCACCTAGCTTGATATCGGTCCCACGGCCGGCCATATTAGTGGCGATAGTAACTGCACCTGGCTGTCCGGCATCAAGGATGATATTCCCTTCACGCTCATGCTGCTTCGCATTCAAAACATTATGCGGCACGCCTTTTTTCTTTAAGAGCTGGGAGACGTATTCACTTGTCTCGATTGCTACCGTACCAACGAGTACTGGCTGTCCCTTCGCATGGCGTTCAGCGATATCCTCAACAACCGCGTTGAACTTGCCTTCCATCGTCGCAAAAATCAAGTCAGAACGGTCGTCACGAACGATGTCCCGATTGGTTGGAATCGCGATAACGTTCATATTGTAAATATTACGGAACTCCTCTTCTTCCGTTTTCGCTGTACCTGTCATACCAGCAAGCTTTTGGTACATACGGAAGTAGTTCTGGAAGGTGATGGTCGCAAGCGTCATGCTCTCGTTTTGAATCTCTAGGCCTTCCTTTGCCTCAATCGCTTGATGGAGACCATCGCTGTAACGTCGGCCTTTCATAAGACGGCCCGTGAATTGGTCAACGATGACAATCTCACCGTCTTGAACGACATAATCCACATCCAGATGCATGGATGCATGCGCCTTCAAGGCCTGTCCGATATGATGGTTTAAGGCAACATGGCTGATATCAAATAAGTTATCAATGCCAAAGGCACGCTCTGCCTTGCTCATTCCCTCTTCTGTTAATTGAACGCTTTTCGTCTTCTCATCGTACGTATAATCCTGTTCTTTTGATAAGGTACGGACGAATGCATTGGCTTGCATATATAATTGTGTCGATTTCTTCGCTGAACCTGAAATGATGAGCGGTGTACGTGCTTCATCAATCAAGATGGAGTCAACCTCATCGATGACAGCATAGTGAAGCGGTCGCTGCACCATTTGCTCTTTGTAGAGCACCATATTGTCACGCAAGTAATCAAAACCAAATTCATTATTCGTTCCATAGGTGATATCCGCATTATAGGCTTCTTGCTTTTCCTCACGGGACATTCCAGCAAGATTCAAGCCGACAGATAGCCCAAGGAAGTTAAATAATTGGCCCATTTCATTGGCATCACGGCTGGCAAGGTATTCGTTGACCGTGATAACGTGTACGCCTTTTCCTGTGATGGCATTCAAATAAACCGGCATGGTGGAGGTTAATGTTTTACCTTCACCAGTTTTCATCTCAGAAATATTCCCTTCATGCAAGGCGATACCACCCATTAACTGCACATTGAAAGGATACATGCCAAGCACACGGCGTGAAGCCTCACGTACGACCGCAAAAGCTTCCGGCAGCATATCGTCAAGTGATTCTCCATTCGCATAGCGTTCGCGGAATTCGTCTGTTTTTGCTGTCAGTTGTTCATCCGAAAGGCCTTCTGCCATGGATGCCAAGGCTTCCACTTTTGCAGCGGTTTTCGTCAGCCTTTTCAGTTCAGATTTATTAGGGTCAAACAATTTATTCAAGATCCCCATTAAGCAGTCTCTCCTCTTATTTAGAAGGGTTTCAATGCCCTAGAATGTTAGTCAATGATGAATTATACTTTTTTTAAATTTCTTATTAATAGTAACACTTACGACTGGACAAAACAACAGATGCAGGGGTTTCACAATGTATAATTCTGGGTATGACATATCCCTTATATACGAATTAGTAGAGGGAAAAGTTTCACTCAGCACGTAGAATCAGTTTTGCCAGGATACAAACTGCTTAATCAGGAGCAGCCTATTTATAAGAATGGGCTACCTTTCATTTTTGACCTGCAGGAAGCATTTTTCCGAAAATAAAAAGAGACGGAAAACCAATTAGGTTCTCCGTCTTACTCTTAGGTCTAAACTTAATTCATCGCTTCAATCAAGCCGTATTTACCATCTTTACGTTTGTAAACGATGTGTGTGCCATCTGTTTCTGCATCTGTGTAGATGAAGAAGTTATGGCCAAGCATATCCATTTGGAGGATTGCTTCTTCACTGTCCATTGGTTTAAGGTCGAAGCGTTTGACACGAACTACTTCGAGCTTATCTTCTTCCTGTACCTCTGGTTCAAAATCGCCTTCAGGGGTGATGAATACCTCTTTCCCTGTTTCGCGAGAACGGCGATTGATTTTTGTTTTGTATTTGCGAATTTGTCTTTCTAATTTATCGTTAATGATGTCGATGCATGCATACATATCTGTGTTGGTTTCTTCTGCTCGCAATACTAGGTTTGGAAGCGGAATAGTAATCTCTACTTTAGCGTTTTTATCAGTGTAGACTTTCAAATTAACATGTACATTGGCATCTGGAGTATCAGAGAAGAATCGTTCCAATTTTCCAACTTTTTTCTCTACGTATTCTCTGATTGCTGGAGTTACCTCAATGTTTTCACCACGAATGTTGTAATTCATAAGTGAGTCCTCCTTTTCTACTTCTATATCACTATTATAATCTATTAATCTCAAAGAATGGCCTGTAAATATCGACAAATTTCTGTCTTTTGTAAAATATTCAGGCTATTGAGATTATATTAATAGTATACCCTATATACAGCAGAAAAAGCACTAGCTCTCTTTATATTTAATAGTTGTAATCATTTCCTTTTATCATAATAAAACCCATCGGTCATGACAGCATCATAGGGATTCGCATATTTCTGGTTATGCCGTTTTTGCTGCTTGACCCGCTTAATGTCTGCAGCAATCTCCTTCTTCTTTATCCCCATCAGTTCAGACAGCCTTAAATTCAACGCTATACAGCGCTCTCCCAAAGTCTCGTCCTCATCCGTAAAGGGCGGCTTAATCTCAAGCTGAAGCTTCTCTCTCTTAAGAATAAAGCGATCGAGCATCTGGATGGCCTCTTCCCGATTCTTCTCCCATTCTTCTCCCTCTAGCATCTCTATCGTTTCTTTTGTCACTTGATAATAGTCTTCCAATGCTTTCATGAGCCAAATAGCCCTCCTATTGGTTAAAAAAAGGCCATGACATTTGCCAGGGCCTTGATTCTATTTATGTATAAATATTGATAAGCATTCCTTGTATTTCACCGATCATCCCGAGCAGGCTGATGCCTCTTTCCTCTTTATCTAAGACTGCATTCGTCAATTCCACGAGCTTTTGGTCAACCTCTTTCACCAGCTTATACACTTTAGCAGACCCGCGCTGACTGAAGCCGCGGCGTTCCTCAAGCTGAAGGCCATTCTTGATGGCATCATCCATGAAATCTTTGACGAGCTTCTTATACTTGCGTAAATGTTCAATGGATTGCGTATCGGCGAGCACCTTGCCCTGTGCCTCAAGTTCCTGCATTCTTTTCGTTAGCCGCTCAAAGGTGATATCTTCCCGGCGCGTCCCGATAACCTCCTTGAAGGATATCGAGTCCTTCCGAGCCTCTTCTCTCCTGTCTGCCTTAAGTAAGGCCGCCATTCCTATTCGCTGTACGTCCACAAAACCACCTCAAATTGACCTTATTGCAATAATTGCAGTATACCCTGAGGAAGCTGGTTCGCTTGAGTAAGCATAGCCTGGGCAGACTGATTCAAGATATTATTCTTCGTGTATTCCGTCATCTCAAGTGCCATGTCCGCATCACGGATACGGGATTCAGCCGCCGTAAGATTCACATGCATGCTGGTGAGGTTACTCACTGTGTATTCTAGACGGTTTTGCATCGCCCCTATATCCGAGCGCTGTGCTGTTACGGTTTTCAAGGCTTCATCAAGAGTTTTAATAGCAGCGCTTGCCCCTGCTTCTGTTGCTAAATCCAAATTCTCTAGTCCTAAGGAATCGGAGTCCATTTTACTGATTGAGATTTGAATCGTTTGTCCGGCATTTGCTCCAACCATTAATGAGAACTCATTGTCAGCTCCCATTAAATTTTGTTTATTGAATTCTGTCGTTTCACTAATACGGTCAATTTCTTCCTTCAATTGAGTAATCTCCGCCTGAATCGCATCCCGGTCCTCTTTCGTGTTCGTTCCCGTTGAACTCTGAACAGCCAATTCTCTCATACGCTGAACGATTTCTGTCACAGATGTAAGAGCACCCTCCGCTGTTTGAATCAATGATATCCCGTCTAAGGCATTTCTCTCTGCTACATCAAGACCGCGGATTTGAGAGCGCATCTTCTCTGAAATGGAAAGGCCGGCTGCATCATCAGCCGCCTTATTAATGCGCATGCCAGATGATAATTTTTCAAGATTTTTGGCTGAATTCGCTTGGTTCGTTGAAAGCTGGCGGTATGTATTAAGAGCTGCAATATTATGGTTGATTTTCATTCGTTTTTACACTCCAATCCTATATCCTTATATTTTCGTTCTCATAACGTGACTTTCATAAGCAAAAACCTTTTGCATAACTGATTGCGCAGCGCCTTGCTCCTTCTTATCAAGCGCCGCTTTCCATGTGGTCGCAATCGTTTCTGTCAGCTCTTTTAGATGCTTGATTTGTTCCGTATCCTTGCGTAAATTGGCTTGAATCGTGACTGCTGCCATATAGTTATAGAGACTATCCAAGTTCTCTGCAATCGGTCCTGCTTCATAACGAAGCCCTGCACCAAGGCGACAGAGAATGTCATTCGCCCTTTGCAGGCTCTTGTTCGCACCGACCATATCCTTTTGGCCGATTTGAATGAGTGCCTCTTCAAAACGACTGATCAATCCTTCATATAAGAGAGCAGTTAGCTCCTGAGATGATTTCTGGATAATATACTCTTCCGTGATAACTTCCATCTTGAACCTCCACTCATAGGCTATTCCTTATATCGGTTCAGCCCCCGTATTGTTTATCGAGCTCCTCGAGTAAAAGCAGAATTTCCGCAATGACAGCGTAGAGCTGGGGCGGTATGGAATCTCCCAGGTCAAGGTCGAGAAGATGGCTGACCAATGTTTCATCCTCCTGCAGCGGGATGTCATTCTGATGAGCCAATTGAATAATTTTTTGTGCGACGCTGCCTGTTCCTTGGGCAATGAGCTGGGGAGCTTTATCCTGATTTTCATCATAGCGGATGACTCCCGCACTAGGTCCATTGATTTTTCTGCGATTTACTTGATTGACATACATCATATCGTCCGGTCGTATCCTTTCCCCGCAAATGGATTGATAAGCTGTTGGTTCACTTCTCCTGCCTCTGTCTCTTCCGTTTCTCTCTTAAACGGCTTAACCTGAAGCGAGCCAACCGTATAGCCAATCTCCTCCAGCCTCCCAAAGATTGATTCCGTCAGTGGCTCTAATCTATGCGGAAGGTCCTTCTTATCACTATTAAAAGTGATGAGCAGATTACGATTATGGGCGGTGAGCGAGATGCCAATCTCTCCTAGCCTTTTCGTTTCCATCACAAAATAGAGGCGGCAATTCTCCCAATCAATGGATTCTGATCCTCCTTGCCCGTTCACAAATACCTTCACATTCTCTACCTGCTTTTGAAGTATGAGCGGAAGCTGGAAAGCGAGCTGCTGCATGCCGGAGGAATCCGGCTTAGCGAGCAATTGCTGTCCGGTAATGGTCTGCACGATTTGCTCCGCCTGATGGGCAAGCTTCGGGCTTAATGTCCCTTCATTCAAGGCTTGCAGCAAGGAGGATTTCAGGTTAGCTTGCGGTCCCTGCTGTTTGCCGTCCATCAGCGCTCTTGCGGTGTCTGCCTCATTCATCATTCCAAGCTTTCGGATGAGCTCAAATAGTTGGCGCCCTGATTGTTCCGGTTTATAAAGCGGCGTCTGAGCATCGTCCATCCCAGCAGTGAAATGCTTAAGCCTCACTTCAGACGGCTTGAACATGATCCCCTCTGTCAAAGCCTTCATCTCTCGCACAATGTCGCTTGCTCCAGCAAGGTTTCCACCCGCTAGCAGCGCTCTCGCCTCCTGAAGGCGACCACTCGCTAATAGAAGCTTCTTCTCCGTCGCCATATCGGCATAAAGCATATACTCGCCTTTTAAGATCGCTGTATCGAGCTGCTTTATGGTCGCTTCCAGAACCTGCTTGGCTTGGGGTTGTCGCATCGATAGAAGCTGTAAGGATTGGTCAAGATTCCTCACGATAGCCCGTTTGGCCTGCTTGAAATCAATGGCGAGCTGAGCAAGCCTTTCGCTAATCTGCGTGACGAGGATTGATTTCGAATCAAGCTTCAGCGATTGAACAGCCTGCTCAATATCATTCGCTTCTATAGCTGATAAGACCAAGCCGCTCGGCGGCTGCTTTATTTGCGGATTGCTTTCTTCCAATTGCTTGATAGCGTCGGTTAATTCCTTCCTCGCCAAGAGCTCTCGTCCCTTTGTGATCAATTGCTCTGCCTTCGCAACAGCCTCCATAAAATCTGAGGATCCTTGTAAGCCTTGCATGCCGCTCATTGCGCCAAATTGCTTTGCCTGCATGAGCACCTGTTCAATAGAAGGCTGCTTTTGAATCATTTTCAGCAAGTCCTTGAACCACTTCCCCTCTTCTGTTAGGACCTCCTGCCCGCTCCCATTTTGCCCTGCTAATCGGAGCGTTTGCAGGATAGCTTCTTTCCCCTCAGAGAGAGCCTTTAAGATGGCCCTTTTATCAAACAGGCTAGGCTGTGCTTCCTTCAAAAACTCCATTACATGCTTTCTGATGTCTGCCATGTTCTCACTTGATTCAATGGCAGCCATCAATCGCACAATGGCCGTCTTTTCCGAGCGATTGCTTGACAGCACATTGGACACCTGTGGCAGCTCACTCGCTAAATCGTCAACCACCCTGCTAATCGATTCACCATGCAAGGACGCATGGATAGCCTTTAAATGCGAGGTACTCATCTCCAGCCCGCGCCGAGCTGCCGCCTCAATCGTCAGCAGCTTCTGCTCATTGGTGCCCGCTTCCGTTTTCAGGAAATCCCGCAGCCCCTTGAGCAGTTCATTGGTAATCGAATACCCGTTACGCGAGAGCATTTGTGCCAGCTCTTTCATGGAAGAAGCGTCAACACCTGCAGATTTCATAAGGGCATCGAGCTCAGCGGCTGCTCCAGTCGGCAGTGGTTCAGCATTTCTTGGCACTTGCTTGGCTTTAATCAAATCCGTCTGAACGCCTGTAATTTCAATTTGGATACGGTTTTCGCTCGGAATCCCGTTCTCAAAAGTCATCCTCATATCTTTCCCGGCCATGGAGACAAGCGCTTCTGTCGCTGATATCCGCTCCTTTATAGAGACTGTATGGATTTGACCAATCGCTGCTGGTTTTATCCCTGATTTGATAGTCTGACTCGTATCCACTGTTTGAATCTGCATCCTATATACACCCCGATCGTTACCGTTACTTACTTTATCGGTCAATGCGGAGAAAACGTAAGAAACGAGACGGAAATGATTCCATAGACCTAATCACCAAAAACAACACCTACTTATTAACTATTTCTCTACAAATCCAGCAAATAAAGGGGACTTTTCATGAGGATATATGGTTGAATCTGAGATTATGAATGAGCATAATAGGGATATATTGGAATTTCATACTTATCTATCAAAAGGGGAACTTACATTGATTTTGATCAAATATATAAAGTGGTTTAATATCCTGCTCACAGCAGGCATGCTCATTAATCTCTTCTCTTATACGATTGGACGCCTGCAGCTCATTCCGTTATTAACCATTGGGTCCATCCAGATTCTATTAGGTGCTTTTATCAATGTTATGGTATTTAAGATGAATGAGTTAGATGAGTAGGGATATAAAAGAACTGGCTGATTGATTACTCGCAGCCAGTTCTTCTTTCTCTATGATTACGCCCTATCTCCTGACCCAAATTGCTTCTGGCGGTTCAATTGGATTGCCTGCTTCCATGTATCACGAAAGCCGGTTACCAGTTCCTCCGCCTCATCAAGGATGGCCGTGTCATTCTTCATATTCGCTTCAATGAGACGGCGCAGGATGTAATCATACATCGCCATCATATTCTTTGAGACTTCCAACTCCATATTCAGAGTCACTCTCAGCTCAGAGATAATATTTTGCGCTTTAATGAGATTCTCGTTCTTCTTCTCAATCTCCTTATTCTCCATCGCCATTCTTGCTGCCTTAATGAACCTGAGACAGCCATTGTAAAGCATGAGTGTCAATTCTCCAGGCGAAGCCGTTGTGACGGCATTTGACTGGTATGCCTGATAAGGGTTATGTAAAGCCATTTATTTGTGCACTTCCTCTCTTTAGCTGGAGAAATAGGATGATAGATAGCCTGATTGGCTATTGGCATTTTGAATTGCTTTCTCCATCGCCGTAAATTGGGCATAGTAGCGATCCTCTACCGTAAGGAGCCTATCCTCAAACTTCGCAATCCGGGATTCAACATCATTTAGATCCCTTCCGATCGCGAACGTCGCGCTCGTACTGAAGGCACTGCCTGCCTTCGCCTTCAGCTTATCAGTCGCATCCGTGATATTGGCTTGAAGCTTAGCGGCAATCCCATCAGCTGAAGCGAATAGCGCCTGCACACTTTCCGGGTCATCCTCAAGCGCCTGCTTCAATTTCGCCTCATTGATTTCAAGCTTCCCTCCATCTAAATAATTCGATGTCGTGGTGATTCCAATGCTGCTGAGTGTCTTGAACGCACCAGTAGCTGTGCCAATCGGATTAGACATGCTTTGCCGCATGGAGGCTAATACACCTCGCAGTGTCGCGTCATTTCGGATCCAGCCTGCTTTGGCGATATTGTCCCATTTCTCGGCCTGTGTTTCACTCAATCCTTCGCGCTCCTCATCAGAGAGAGGCTGATAATCACGATTGCGCTCCTCGCCTGTTTTCTTCGTAATCTCGCTAATCAACGTATTATAAGAATCGACAAAGCTCTTAATATTGTCATAGACTGCCGCCGTATCACTCGTGACGCCAATATTGACCGTGCCTGAGAAGGTCTGTTTCAGATTAAAACTAACACCGTCAATCGTAAAGGTATTGCTCGTGCGGGTAGTCGTGATTCCATTAAGCGTGAATTCCGCATCTGTACCAGCTTGATAGCTCGCTGTATCAAGCTGCAAGGCCTTCGCCAAATCCGACTGGCCGAACTGGATGTCAGTCGCTCCAAAGCTCCCCGTCTCCGTCCTTGTTACGGATAGACCGTCAGAGTTGGCATCATAGAACATGGTGACCCCAAGCTTGGAGCCGTTAATCTTGCTGATGACCTGACTCATTGTCTGGTCAGCCGTAAAGAGGAAGGTTTCATTTACCGCTCCATTAGAAGTAGTGGTCGCCACGTCCATCGCCGTATATTTTTGCTTATAGGCAACTTTCATTTCGATCGCATCGGCTGCTGCAGCATCTAAGGTTACTTTTCCAGTCGTAAAGTCAATCCTTCCAGAGATAGAGCCTGCCGTAAAGGCATTATTCTCATCAACGGTTACGGCCGCACCATTGATGATCAGTGAATTTTCGGCAATTGCTTGTTTTGATAGGTTGAAGCTCTTCGCTCCTTTTTCAATCGCGATACTCTCGATTTTCTTGTCAGTCACATAATTCACTTCAATCGCCGCGTTTGCTGCCGGCTCATTTTTGAAAGTGATTACGCCATCCGTAATGGCATACTCATCAGCTTTTAATGCCTTTCCTGCAACCTTCACGCTTATAGTCAATTCAAGCAGAGCTGTACCTTCTGCCAAGGACAGCTCCACTTTCTGGCCGGCCGTGAATTTCGCTGTCTCGACGCTGCCCTCTGCCCAGTTAATAGAGCTAGCGAATTGGTCGTTCACGGATAGGAGCGAGCTGCTTGTGCTGATTTTGCTATCTGCGTTTGCGGATAGCTTATTCACCGTCGTTAATGTGGCGGATGTCGCAAGCTTCGTCACATTGGAGAGCTGATAGCTCGCCGTGCTTGCCGCGGACGTTGCCGTTGCCGTCACATACGCTTCATTTGAGCTGCTCGTCTGCTTCGTACCATAGCTTGAGGTGAGCTTCATATTAAGCACCTTTGAACGAAAATCAGTTAAAAGCGTGTTCATGGTGCGGTAGTCATCCCGCTTCCATTCAAGGATCTGTTTCTTCTGTTTTAACTTATTCAATGGAAGTCGTTCCGCATCCATCAATTGCTTGACGATGGAGTCAATATCCATCCCGCTCGCTAATCCAGATACACGGATTGCCATTTCATCTCACATCCTTAAATTCTCTTATCTACAAATAAAGCCATGTTTTCTGCCATGGATGCGTACATGTCGAGCAGCTTTTTCGAAGGAATCTCTTTTAGCACATTGCCCGTCGAATCATCCACGATCGAGATATAGAATTCTTGAAGACCTTCATGCATCTCAAACTTCAGAGAGGTTTGAAGCGGTCCAAGGAAGTTATTCATTGCCTCAGTCGTTTCAATCAATTTCTGCTTTATTTGTTCATCCGTAATCGGTGTCTGCTCTTGAGATGGAAGCCTTTCTAGCACAGCAGCACGGGGAGCCTTTGCCAGACTAGCTGAACGCTCGATTACCGCGCTAACTCTGCCGTCAGAAATGCCATTGACCATATCCTTGCACCTCGCTCTATTTGTTGATTATTACTTCATATATCGGATAGGGAAGAGGAGTTTTAAGACAGGGAGAGGAAAAGAGGTAAAGATGGGTTATTTGTCCTAAGCTACACTGGTCAGGCTTTCTGTGGGCAAGCATCGAGCCATCCCACATATCGCTGAAAATAATAAGGATATACAGATCATGAATGCATTCGCTTAAGCAGATGAGCGTTACCATTCAGGCGATAAAAAAAGACCTGCATTTGCAGGCCTTCTCGAACATATGGTTAACGCAGTAATTGCAGTACGCTTTGCGGCTGTTGGTTGGCTTGGGCGAGCATGGCTTGGGATGCTTGTGCCAGGATGGATTGTTTCGTTTGCTCGCTGATTTCCTTCGCCATGTCGACGTCGCGGATGCGGGATTCAGCGGCTGTCAGGTTTTCGGATGCTGTACTTAGATTGTTGATGGTGTATTCTAGGCGGTTTTGGTTGGCTCCTAAGGCTGACCTAGCTTTGGAGACAGTCTTTATTGCTGTATCAATGGCTGCAATATTCGTATCAAAGGATGCTGGAGAAGCCGTGCCCCCATCATTTGGTGTAGTTGCTTTTACCGTTAGAGCCTTAACACCTAAATCAGTAGAGTTAAACCCTTTATTTGTAGTACCTGAACTGATAGATACCTCCAACTTTTGTGTCGCATTTGCACCAATCTGAAGATTTCCAGTAAATGAACCATCCAATAGTTTCTTACCATTGAATTCAGTACGTGAAGCGATGCCATCTACCTCATTATTCAATTCATCTAGTTCAGCTTGAATTGCCTCTAAATCCTCAGCCTGTAATGTGCCTTGATTCCCAGCCTGAACAAATAGCTCCCTTTGTCTTTGAAGAATGGCATGAGTTTCATTTAATCCACCCTCTGCAGTTTGAATCAAAGAAATTCCATCCTGTGCATTACGGCTCGCTTGATCTAACCCACGTACTTGTGCGCGCATTTTCTCAGAGATTGATAGTCCAGCTGCATCATCTCCGGCTTTATTAATCCGAAGCCCTGTTGATAGCTTCTCCATGCTTTTCCCTTGCGCATTATTCGCCTTCGATAAAGCATTCTGCGTGTTCAGTGAAGCAATATTGTGGTTAATAATCATTTCTTTTTTCCTCCTTGGAATCTCACGGCGGACTTCCTTTTCCGCCAGTCATTTATTTATATTAATGAAAGCAAACCCTGACCTAGGATGGGAGACTTTCAGTAATAACACATAGAAAAGACGGGCGAGCCTTGCAAGTGAGACATCATTGCCTCGGCTGCATCAGCCCGCCCGTCCATGAGCAAAAATTTATTTCGACCCTTGGTCAGCCTCAAATAACTCCCCGCGCGTGATTTTGATATGCTTTGGGGCATCGATTGCTAAACGAAGGTGTCCATCTTCACTTTTGACAACTTTAACGGTGATATCATCACCAATTTTGACATATTCACCTGGTCTGCGGCCAAGTACTAGCATGTATGTGGTCCCTCCTCCTTGAGAAAAGTGGTCAATTTGTAAGAACCCCCTATAAAACATTACCCACTCTCCTAGGCTTCACACATAAAAAAAGAGCAAATAATGTTATCCAGCCCGCTTCCTGCGGCGCTTTAATAAGCATTATTTACTCGTCCTGAGTACACATTATGAGGTTTATATGTCTTACATAGCTATTATCGGCTCACGCAATGATAACTTTATACTCACTTTTACATTTTTTACAAATTCCATTGTATAGTATTTATTCGCTGATGGCTACTAAACTATTAACTCCCATCCCTTGAAAAATAAAAGTGCCGCGCCAAGATGGCACGGCATTTCTAATCCTGATTTTAACGCAGCAAGGAAAGTACGTTTTGCGGCTGTTGGTTCGCTTGAGCAAGCATCGCTTGAGAAGCTTGGGCAAGGATGGATTGTTTCGTTTGATTGCTGATTTCTTTTGCCATGTCTGCGTCTCGGATACGGGATTCAGCGGCTGTTAGGTTTTCGGAAGACGTGTTTAGGTTGTTGATTGTGTACTCTAGGCGGTTTTGGATTGCGCCTAGGTTTGAACGTTGGGCTGAGACAGATTCAATCGCAGCATTTATTGTTGTGATTGCGCTATCTGCACTTTCCTGGGAAGTGATGTTAATACCTTTTGTATCATCAGGTGTACCGGCAGCTAATGGGGTACCTCCTGTAGTTCCACGATCAGCTAATGTTGTTAAGTCCGTTCCAGCAGCTGCAGTAGCCGACACCACTCCTGTTTCATTTAATGCTTTTAGTACATCTTCTTTTTTTGCTGTAACATCATTATTAGCTAACTGCGCTAATGTAATTGTAATTGTTTTTGCATCTTTATCTACAGCTACAGTTGTTTCAGTAATTTCAGCACTTGATGCAGCTGCATAGGAAATACTATATTCGTCTAATGTTAAGTTAGATAAAGAAAGTCCATCTACTACCTCAGTTGTACCTGGAGTAACTCCAACTACTCCCAATGCTTTTGACCCCATATCATCAATACTTACTTTAATATTTTGGCTGCTATTCGCCCCAATCTGGAAGGTAACATCTTTAGCTGTACCATCATTCAATTTAATTGTATTGAATTCTGTATCTGTAGAAATACGAGTGATTTCTTGTGCTAATAGATCAACCTCTTTTTGAAGTTCTGCACGGTCTGTATCTGTATTCGTATCATTGGAAGATTGAACTGCCAATTCACGCATACGTTGAAGGATAGAATGAGTTTCATTCAAAGCACCCTCAGCAGTCTGAATCAAAGAGATTCCATCCTGAGCATTTCGGCTTGCTTGATTCAACCCGCGGATTTGTCCACGCATTTTTTCGGAGATTGCAAGACCTGCCGCGTCATCTCCAGCACGGTTAATCCGAAGACCAGAAGATAGTTTCTCCATGGATTTGCCTTGTGCTACGTTTGCTGCTGACAAGTGGCGATTTGTGTTAAGTGAAGCGATATTGTGGTTGATAATCATAAGTAAAAATCCTCCCTGATTTTTATGGCTCACGTCCTTGTGGGCCTTATTAGTACAAGAAGAGAAAAACGGCCGTATTTTCTTTCCTTATACAATTGTTTTATCGGGGAGGATTTAGTCGAATGAATAGTTCCTAAGACCTATATTTTGTGTTTTTCAGAAGTTCAGATAGATTGAGAGTGATTTCAGATGCTTCGACATTTTCGTTTTGAATTTCTTCAAATAGCTCTTTCCGGTACACATCCACCTTCTTCGGCGCTTTGATGCCGAGCTTAACTTGGTCTCCCTGCACAGCAATGACGGTGACTTCAATATCTGAGCCAATGAGAATCGATTCATCCTTTTTGCGGGATAAGATCAGCATGCTTCATTCCCCCTTGCTTTCGACTTTTGGGAATAGTGGGGTACGGATCTCATAATCTGCATCACTGAGGATGACTTGCTTCGCACGGCGGCTTTTCACATCCATCACGATTGGTGCCTGTAGATTAAGCGTGGATTCCTTAAATGGTTCTTTTACGGAAACGACCGAGTAGACGATAATATTCTCCTTCGTTGCCCCAATTGCGTGCACAGCCTCGTCCTCGAGCTTGAATTCATAGTCTGGGCGGGTCAAAAATGGGTTTGTCAGGATAAGAGCCAGTTTAGGCGTTAAAGCGGATTGAAGAACATAGAAGGTCTCATCCTCGGTCAGCGGCAGAATCACCCATTTCTTTTCTTCGCCAAAGCCAGGAAGCCCATCTTCAAACCATACAATATCGCTTTCTGCTATTTCCTGTTCCCCATGGTATTTTGTCGCTAGTTTCATACGTCTTCCCCTCTCATCATTCTCTATGTCAATCGTACATGATTAGCCAAAATAAAGCTTGGCCTTTTTTGGCCAAGCTTTTCATTATCTAAGGAAGTCAACGAGTGAGCGCTGAATCAGATTCGACCCGACAGTTAGGGCAGCCTCATGGACAGCCTTCTGATTGGAATAGTCTGTAATGATTTTCTCCAAGTCAATGTCCTCATTATCGCTCAACGCTTTGGCAGATAGATCTTCTTGGTACTGAATCCGTGATTCCAATAGCTCTAAACGGTTGTAGCGTGCCCCAAGATCCGACCTCTCAGCGGAGAATGCGGACATATGTCCGTCTAAATCAGCGAGCAAGGCATCAAGATCCGTGTCATTCCCTGTTAGTTCCGCAGAAATCTCACTGATTGTGTCAAATAATCCTTGTCCTAGCAGGGCATTCAAATTAGCATTCACCTTCAGCTGCGAGCCACGGGATACCTCGACAAGATAAGCCGTATCCGCCGCGGTGACCGTTACATTGCCCGCATCGTCGATGGCGACTGGGGGCTCCGTCACATTCGTCCCATTAAACATGTACCGTTCGGATACTTTTGTATTTGCGACTTCAACCAAATCTGCCTTAAGCTGGTCAATCTCCTTCGCAATCGCCAGCCGGTCTTCTACCGTGTTCGTATCACTCGATGCCTGAACGACTAATTCACGGATGCGCTGCAGATTGCTGTTCGCCTGCTCCATCGCTGCTTCAGAGTTATCCATCCATAAAAATGCTTCCGAGAGATTTCGGTTATACTGCGTGATTTCATTTAGGTTAGCACGGTAATACATCCCTCTTTGAGCGATGACTGGGTCATCAGATGGCTTGGAGATTTTCTTGCCGCTCGACATTTGCTCTAAGCTTGCCGAGATCCTCCCATAGCTTTGGCTAATATTGCGCAAGGAATGGGACGCAATCATGCTTTGTGTAACTCTCATCTTCTATTCACCTACCTGCCGCCTAATCCTAGGCCGTTAATGATTCGATCTAAGCATTCGTCCAGGAGCGTAACCATCCTTGCGGAAGCATTATACGCCTGCTGGAATTGGACGAGATTCGTCATTTCCTCATCGAGCGATACCCCGCTAACGGATGAGCGTTTGTCGAGAACTGATTGCAGCAAGGTCTCACTATTGCTTGAAAGGCGATCCGCCGTTTGCGTTTTCCCGCCCATTTCTCCAATGACCTTTTGCAAATACCCAATAAGGCTGGATTTTTCCACTGTCGGGGAATCATTCCCGCCCGCATCCTTGTAATTGAATTCGGCATAGATGACATTGGCAAGATTGAGTACATTCGCTCCATCCCCTTTAATGGGGCTTGATGTCGTAGCTGTTGCCAGATTATCTATACTATCTATGATTGCATCCGCAACCTGAATTCGCCCAGCGAAGCCTTTAGCATCAGCGGGCTCTGAACCCCCGTCTTCCTCGGAGAAGAAGAGTGTATCCGTATTCCCATAGCTGATTTCATTCACGCTTAAGCCTGCCTTATGTACCTTATTGAATTCCGTCGCAAAGATGAAGGCCATTTGGTCAAGCTCCTGCATCATGTCAGTCACTTCACCCTTCACATTCCCGTCCGCATCCATGTATCCATAGCCCTCCATCATGGCGAGGAGCTTACCCTTTGATACAAAATCACTCGCCGCAATGGCCGAGTCGCCAATTATCACGGTATCAACAGCCGAATCATCGCCAGCTTGCGTGACAGAAATGACACTATAGCCAGCCTTGTCTACAAGCGTGGTTGTGGATTCGGTTCCGTTCAAAAAGTGAATCACAGCGGTGCCCGCGGCCTGTGCACTGGCATTTCCCCCATTGCTGACATACTCCACCTTGATAGATAACTTTCCTGACAATTCATCAATGAGGTTATCACGTGCGTCATATAGGTCATTCGGCAAAGCGCCATTTGGTTCGACAAGGTCAATCTGCTTATTCAGATTGTCAATTCCCTCAAGCAGACCATTGATTTCCTTTACCGTCACCTGAAGCTCACTCTCGAGATTGCTCCGCACCATCTGCAGGGACTCACTCAAATAATTAAATGTTCCCGCCAAGGCAATGCCCCGCTCACGGACAATGGCCTTGGCTCCTGCATTAACGGAGTTTGCGGCAAGGTCTTGCAATGATTGCCAGAACGTGTCAATCGAATTGGCCAGCCCCGTATCATCCAGTTCATTCATGACACCCTCAATCTCTGTCATCACATTATGAGCCGTGCCATAATAGCCGAGCTTCGAGCTTTCATTACGATATTGGGCGTCGAGAAAATGATCGCGAATGCGCTGGATGGACTCAGCTTGCACACCCGTGCCAAGCTGGCCGGCCATTTGCGCGCGGTTCAAGCCAGGACTCGGGTACGCGGCACCGGCTGTCTGGTTCACACGCTGGCGGCTGTATCCGAGTGTGTTCGCATTGGCGATATTATGTCCCACGACAGACAATGCGGTTTGCTGAGCGACAAGGCCTCGTTTGGCCGTTTCTAACCCATGGAATGTTGACGTCATCATGACTCCTCCGTTTCTTCGTTAAGCCTTTGAGTCAAATAGGGAACGGCTTTGCCTGGACTCCCCAGCCTGCTCTGGCCGTTCATATGTATAGGTGTCCTCTTCAGGCAAGAGGAGAGCCATGTTCATGTTAATGAATTGAAGCGATTGCTGGATCAGCTGCCGATTCAGCTCATTTTGCCCCCGTAACTCTTCGACTAGGCCAAGCAGGCGTTTCCCGTATTCAGAAAGCATCCCCCGTTCATAGCTGGATGCCTTTTCGAGACAATCGGCCAATGTCCCTTCACTGCCGCCTAGATATGTTCGCACGAGCTCGCCACGCTCCTCCTCCAAGCCGTCAATCAGCTGAATAAGCTTCTGTTCCTTGGCGACTATTACGGCAAATGGCTTGAGATTTGATTGCTTGATGGCCTCCGCTTTCTCCTTAGACAGCTTGAGCAAATCCATATGCACTTTTGTTAGCCCATCCATCTTCTCCATAATCAGCTGAACCGTCATCTTTTTCATCCTCTCATCTACATACCCATCAGCCCTTCCCCCCAATATTGATTATTGTTCAATCAGATTATTCGTGGCAGTTAACCACTGGCGGGGGAAAGAGAAAAGCCAGTATCAGCCTCATACTGGCAATTCACGCATTTATTTTTTTGAATAGAAGTTCAGCAGGCTTTCTGCTGTTGCTTTTGTATTGACTTGATAGGTGCCATTTTCAATTTGAATCTTGATTTCATCTATTCTCGCTTGGCGCTCTGCCTGGGCAGCCGGACTGCTTTGAAGCTCCATCGCCTGCTTAGAGATTTCCACCTTATCGGTTTGCGTAGCCTTCATGCCTTCATCAGGCTTATTTATACTCTTTTGATATTGCTGGATTCCATATTGGCTAATTTGATTAATCCTCATCATTGATTCCCTCACTTTCCTATCATTTTGGGCTCTAATGATAGATTCGTTTGCCAACTCCTCTTTATTATCGGCAGGGCAAAACTTTTCTTAACTTTCCATTTGATAAATTATCGCATACCTCTTCAGGCGCTCCAAGCAATCCAGACCTTTACCTTATGCATGACACGCAACCGCTCGGTTTTCATGAACTGGGAGGTGTAGCCCTTTTCTGCAATGCCTGCCCCTTCTCATTAGTGATTTCCGCTTCATTCATCATCTTAATCTCGAAAATTATGAAGCTAGCGTGCAATCGTCACGGAAAGCACCCGCCTTGCTCCTGCCTCTTTTAGAAGGATTCCCGCCTGACGGAGCGTCGTTCCCGTCGTGTAGATATCATCAATCAGTAAAATCGTCTTACCTCTGAATACAGGCGCATCGGGATGTATCTCAAATACTTGACGCCTCTCTATTCGCTCCCGCCTCGTCATTTTCGCCTGCTTCTCACTGTGCATCCGCACCAGTCCCTCCTGCATCTTCAAACCAGCCATCTCTCCAAGCGCCCGAGCCTGATTGAATCCGCGCTCACGCATGCGCTCCTCACTTAAGGGTACCGGCAGAATCATATCTGCCTTCGGTGCAGCCTTTCTTATCTCTTCTCCAAATAGGCGGGCTAGTTCATAATCTCCCCGATATTTGAATCTGGCGATGTATTCCTTCATGAACGAATTATAGGTGTACAGGGAAATATTCTTATCAAGAGCGCCGCCGATCGAAGGCGTTTCCTCCCATCTTATACAATCCTGGCACCTCCCCTGTTCATGCATAGGACGGCTGCATCGATCACACCGATTGCCATGGATAGGCGCTAGCCCGCTCCTGCATCCTTCACAAAGCAAATCAGGCTCTGTCAGAAACAGCAATCCGGCCCACCCTGTCTGTTCCTCAAACGGCATATGGCAATATAAGCAAAGCTCTTTTTGAAAAAACATTAATCAAGCAGCCCCCTTTTCCTGGCTTCCTCATTCATGCGCATGATTTGCTTGACCGCAGCCTTCATCTCCTCTGTTTTGCCGTAATGAAAGAAGATGGCCTCACCTGCTGGATGTTCCTTCGCCCGGCCGACCCTTCCGGCAATCTGGACTAAGGCCGCCTCTGTAAATAAATCATTCTCTGCACCAATCACTGCTACATTTAATTTCGGAATTGTCACGCCTCTTTCCAGGATGGTCGTTGTCAACAAACCTTGGAGCTCTCCGCCGCGGAGCTTCATCACCTTCTCGCGCCGCGCGGGGTCGTCAGCATGGACGGAATCAATCGAGAGAGAAAGTCCGCGGAATAAGGGAAGAGCTTCTTTCATGAGGTCGATGTGGGGGAAGAAAATGAAGAACGGCTCCTGCTTTTTGATAATGGCCGTGAGCCAGCTTAACAAGGGGGAGGGAATCTGTTTTTTCTGTATGCTCTTCTGCCAGTTCCCTCCCCAGCGAATCTCCGGCATCGGAATGGGCTTTCGGTGAAACCTTGCCGGGAGAATAACCCCGCGGAGCTCTCCCTTCCTGAATCGTCTTTGATAATCAGCAGAAGGGGTTGCAGTCAAATAAATGCGCGTGCTATCTTTCTTACCTGCTTTCTGTGCGGCAAATTGCAGGCTAGAATCGAAGGAGAATGGAAAAGCATCGACTTCATCAATAATCATGAGGTCAAAGGCATTGGCATAACGGAGGAGCTGATGGACCGTGGAGAGCACTAAAGGGGCAAAGGCATGCTTCTCCGTACTTTGGCCGTGGAGGGCGATGACCGGTATATGGGGGAACACAGCCTTCAGCCGCGGCTCAAGCTCTAAGATGACATCCGTGCGGGGCGCCGCAATACAGACCCGCTTGCCATCCTTAAGTGCTTCCTCAATCCCGGCAAAGACCATCTCTGTCTTTCCAGCTCCGCACACCGCCCAGACGAGCAGCTCAGCCTTCTCCTGAACAGCCTGGACAATAGCTTTAGACGCCTCTGCTTGAGAAGGGGAAAGAACTCCATCCCAGCTCAGCTTCGCTTCAGCAGAATCCCATTCAACAGGTGAACCGCCCCACCCATACAGGGTACTGCAGGCAGATACCCGTCCCATCATGATGCATTTCCGGCAATAAAGGCAGTCTGTCCCGCATGCCTGATGGGGAAAGCGGGCTAACAGCCGCGGGTCGCTATTGCCGCAGCGCCGACATGCGTTTTGCTCAATAGCTTTCATCGTATAAATATCCGGTGATTGAAGGGAATCATGAAATTCAGAGGGTATTTCTTGAAGGAGAAGCTCTCTTCCAGAGAGGAGGGAATGAAGGGGAGTATAGACCAATAGATTTGGCCTCCTTTTCGATAAAATAAGGGCCAAGCTTTTGATAGCTGGCCCTTTGGTGTGTGTTGAGTATTGTTGAGTATTAACGAATTGTCCAGCCGAGACCCATAGCTCCCTCGCCTAGGTGGGTGCCAATAACAGCACCGAAATAACTGACGATGAATTCAGCATTTGGATAGGATTGCTCCAGCTCTGCTTTCAGCTCCAGAGCTTCTTCTTCGGCATTACCATGAATGATGACAGCCTGAAGCGGTTCACCTTTTTGATATTCCTCTTCGAATAATTCAATGACACGCTTAAGTGCTTTTTTCTTCGTGCGGATTTTTTCGAAAGGTACGATGACTTTATTCTCGAAATGAAGAATTGGTTTCACCTGCAAGAGACTGCCAATCAGAGCGGATGCCCCGTTTAAACGGCCCCCGCGCTGTAAATTCTGCAAGTCATCGACGATAAAGTATGCATCGGACTTCTCACGCAGCTCTTCTAAGCGAGCCATGATCTCACCAGGCTCATGTCCTTCCTGAGCCATTTTGGCGGCTTCTAGGACATAGAAGCCTTGTACCATACAGCTAACTTCTGAATCAAAGGCATGTACATCAATGCCTTCAACCATATTCCCGGCTGCGACGGCGCCTTGGAAAGTACCGCTGATTCCGCTGGATAAATGAATGCTGATTACCGCATCGTATTCTTTAGATAATTGCTCATACAACTCAACGAATTGACCAATTGGCGGCTGGGAGGTAGTGGGAAGTTGGCCATAGCGGCGAACCATCTCATAAAAATCAGAAGCCGTCAGTTCGAGCTCTTCTCGATAGGCTTCTTCACCGAATACAACATTTAGGGGTACGATATGTATATTAAAACGATTACGTAAGTCTTCCGGTATGTACGCTGTACTATCCGTTACTACTGCAGTCCTCATTATTGAAAACCTTCCTTATTTTTGGTATTTACCTTATTTATATTCTCCATTTTATATGATTATCACTCCGTTTGCATTATAATGTTCAAAATGACAAAAATTTAACTATTATGCTTTTCGCTCACGCGTTTCCCTAAAATAACTAAATCACGCTCGACCCCGTCAAGTTCAGCGACGTTGGGCAAATGAGCCCATGTCTCAAATCCGTATCGCTTGAACAGGCGAATACTTGGCTCATTATGGCCAAAGATAAACCCAAGAAGTGTATGGATTCCATAATTCGGCGCCCGACGAATCGCTTCCTCAAGAAAGACTTTTCCAATACCACGCTTTCGGTAGGAAGCATCTATATAAATGCTGACCTCAGCTGTCGCATTGTACGCAGGCCGACCATAAAAGTTTTGAAAACTAAGCCAGCCGATGATGTTCTCCCTTTCTGTCATCACCCATAGGGGGCGCGTGCCTGAATTGTGCTCATGAAACCAATCAATTCGGCTTTCCACCGTAACTGGTTCCAAATCAGCCGTGACCATTCTACCCTCAATAGTTGAATTGTAGATGTCCACAATCCTTGGTAAATCCTCGATAAAAGCCTCTCTAATCGTCAAGTTGGGCTCCATTTCCATCCCCGCCTTTTTGAGTATCTTCCATAAGGGAATGTACCAAAAATCAGCCCATTTGTATAGAAAAAAACGCCTGCCTTAAGGACAGACGCTCATCTTATCGCACCTCAACCCAACCATTTTTGATGGCATAAACCACTGCTTGGGTACGGTCATTCACATTCATTTTTTGCAGGATATTGCTCACATGGTTCTTAACCGTCTTCTCGCTTATAAAGAGCGTTTCCCCAATACCGCGGTTACTCTTACCATCCGCCAGCCGCTTCATCTGTCGCCAAACGGCGATAATCTCTCACTAGATTATGCGTCACTTTCGGATGCAGATAAGACCCGCCGGCTGCGACGACCTTAACGGCTTCAATTAGTGCGTCGGCATCCATTTCCTTCAGTAAGTATCCAAGAGCACCAGTTTTCAAGGCATGCGTCACATAGTTCTCATCATCGTGAATCGATAACATGATGACGCGAGAATCCGGGTATCGCTCAAGAAGCTGAGAGGTTGCTTCAACCCCATTCATCGTCGGCATATTGATATCCATGATGACGACGTCTGGGTGATATGTATCGACAATGGAGAGTGCATCCGGGCCATCATCTCCTTCAGCTACTACTTTAAAGGACGATTCAAAATCAAGAATACGCTTTACACCTTCACGAAAAAGCTGATGATCGTCTATAATTGCAATTGTTGTTGTCATTTTTTGTCTCCTCCATTTCTCGTGCATTTTCTCTACTACTATTATATTCCTGTTTTTTCACAAACTACAAACATTTACCAAAAAATATAACTAGATAACTATTTTCAACATGGATTTACACTTTAGAGGAGGACTTTAGCGGAATATGAATATACACGAGCGTCCCTCCATCAATACTCGACTGGATTGTTAACTCTCCTTCAAGTGTATCAACTCGCTCATTCATACCCATAATTCCAAATGAACCATCAGACTGTTTCTGCGGATCAAAGCCTTTCCCATTGTCACGTACGGTTAATGTCCCTTTATCATTCAACAGCTCCAGTCTAACGACGATTACACTTGCATCTGCATGCTTGATGGCATTTTGGACAGCCTCCTGCGCTAAACGAAACAGAGCCACCTCATAATTGCTCTCAAGCCGCCTTTCTTGTCCGTATACCTGGAACTTAAATTCAATCTGGGGATTGTACTCGCCAATTGTCTGCAAATATTTCCGCAATGTCGGAACAAGGCCAAGATCATCCAGCGCCATTGGACGCAGGTCATATATGATGCGCCGCACTTCTGAAAGGGCACTTCTGACCATCTGCTTCAAGGAGCGAATCTCAAGCAATGCTTCTTCTGGACCGCGTTCCCTGAATATTCGTTCGGTCAAGTCGGAGCGAACCATGACATTCGCAAGCATTTGGGCAGGACCATCATGGATCTCACGCGAAAGCTTCTTCCTTTCAGCCTCTTGCGCTTCAATAATCTTAAACCCAAAATCCTGCTTCTGCTTATACATATCAAGTACATCAGACATCTCTCGCAAATCGCTATTTAAATACTGCAATATAACCGAGATTTTTGATACGAGATTATCGGCCCGGTCAATCGTTTCCTGTAGGCCAACTAGTCGTCTCTCCAGATCATCACGGCGTTTGCGCAGCTGCTTCTCAAGCTCCCTGTTCATCGTTAAGTCAACCTGAAGCATATGCGCCTTCTCATAGGCATCGCGTACCTGTTCTTCCGTAAACTCCTTGAAGCGGGAGGAAACAAAGCTCAGCCGTTTTCTTGATTCCCGGGCCTTTCGCTCTAATTCATCTCCATCAGCGATTACCTTTAACACCATTGACTTCACAGTCTCAAGCTCTGATATAATTTGATCGAAATCCTGCTGGCATCGTTCGCCAATCTCATAGATTTCCGATTTACTATAGTTCACCGTTTCTAGCATATTATCAAGGATATTATCTAATGCTTTGCTATCTATTTTAGGTACTTTCACACAAAATACCTCCTATCCCTCTCCATGTCGTAAATCAAAGACCAATTCTATATCATACGAAAGGCTAGGTAATCATACTATTCGTATATAGTTTTATGCTTTTTGTGGGTACAAGGTCGATATTTAGGATATATTATCTTTATACCGTAAGATAAAATTAGCATTACAGTCAAATAATAACACTTTTTTCTCCTAAATTAAGTAAAATAACTACCTATCTTTCTAATCACACCTACAATAAAACGGTAATAAAAAGTATACTAGACATGAACCAAAGAGAAAGGCGGCAGTTCTCATGCTGAAATCATATAAAACAGTTAAAGGCTATGGAGAGGCCGAACAAACCATCCAAAAGTCCCGCTTTATCACCTATGTAAACCGTGTCGAATCAGAAGAGGAGGCTATCGCCTTCATTCAAACCATCAAGAAAAAACACTGGGATGCCACCCACAATTGCTCGGCATATATGATTGGCGAGCAAGACCTCATCCAAAAAGCAAATGATGATGGCGAGCCGAGCGGCACAGCCGGAGTTCCCATTCTCGAAGTTATCAAGAAAAAGGGCTTAAAAGACACCGTCGTCGTGGTCACTCGCTACTTCGGCGGAATCAAGCTCGGTGCCGGCGGTCTCATTCGCGCATATGGGGGATCAGCCTCCCATGGAATTGACGAAACCGGCATAGTCGAACGCAAACTCATGACGATTATGAAATCAACGTTTGACTACACCCTGCTCGGCAAAATCGAGAATGAACATCGTAATTCTCACTATGCCATCAAGGAGATCCACTACTTAGACAAGGTAATGATTGAATCTTATGTCGAGGAAGACGACAAACAAGCCTTCACCGACTGGATGACCGATCTATCAAACGGCCAGGCATCCATCGAAGAAGGAGAACAGCTATATTTAGAGCAGGACCTATGAGGGAGTTCCGATGAAGGCATTCAGGTACAAGAAAGGTATCTGGATGCCTTTTTGCCAGCGTATTTATTATGACTACGAAACACAAATCCCCTTCAAAACACCCTGAATCTCAATCTTCTACCAGCCAAGCATAAATCGACCTTTATTCTATATCGGCGCAATCCTCAAAAAATAAAGGGACAAACCCGAAAATCAGGTTTGTCCGCACCCATCTTATTTTTCTACAGACACTTTCGCATCCCATTTATTTACGACCGTGACCCCTAGATTTTGAAATGTACTCATCTCTTCGAATATATTCGGCACCTCATCCAGTGAAATGGTCTTGGTCACTAAAGCGCCTGGCCTTAATTTCCCCGACTCAACCATTCCCAGCATATTTGGATAGCGTGATGGCTGCATACCGAGCGATCCAACCAGCTGGATCTCAGCCTGGACGATGAAATCAATCGGAACAGGAATCATTCCATGCTCTTCTCTTGTCGTCAAGCCAATTTGCAGGTGGCGCCCGCGTTTTCGCAAGCCGCTGATGGCTGCTTGACAGGTTTGTTTGATGCCGAGCGCATCAACCGATACATGGGCACCGCCCTTCGTAATCTCCCGTACCGCTTCAACCGGATTGGTTTCCTTCGCATTAACGGTCGCAACCGCTCCAAGCTGCCTGGCAAGCTCTAGCTTGTCCTCCCCAATATCAACAGCGATGACATTTGCTCCGAGCGCACTCGCTATTTGAATGGCAGACAAGCCGACACCTCCGCAGCCATGGACCGCAACCCACTCACCGCCCTTCACATCAGCTTGATCGGTAATCCCATGAAAAGCCGTCATGAAACGGCAACCCATACCGGCAGCCTCCACGAAACTGATAGACTCCGGCAAATGGACCAGATTCAAATCCGCATTGGGCACAGCCGTATAGCGACCATATCCGCCCCATGTCGAAAAACCGAGCAGTTGAATATTCGAGCAAATATTATGATGCCCGCTCTGACAGTAAGGACATGTGCCATCCCCCACCGTAAATGGCGCAATGACACGATCCCCCTTTTTGAAATTCTTCACATTCTTCCCGACCTCTTCAATAATCCCAGAGAACTCATGACCTAATACATGCGGCAGAGGGAGGGTAATCCCAATCCAGTCCCAATCCCCCTGCCATGCATGCCAATCGCTTCGGCAAACACCATTTGCCTCGACCTTGATGACAACCCCGTCATCTGCGCATTCGGGATCTGGCATCTCACGCACGACCAACGGTTTCCGCAATTCCTCCATTACTAATGCCCGCATTTTCTTCCTCCCCAACCAGATTAGAAAGCGCTTACAATTTTAGTTTGACAAGAGCTGCGTTTGAACTAGTTACATTGTACAAGTGCAATAAACAAGAGGTCAATGACAATCGCTCTACATATTCCGGCATGAAACCGCCCATTAAGACAATAAAAGGCCTCCTGCTGCAAGGAAGCCTTCTTTCATATTAACGAATCCGTTTTTTAAACCGCTCTAATGCATCTTTCCAAGTCGGCACAGCAAAACCAGTCTCCTTCACCTTATCCAGTGACATGACTGAATAGGTCGGCCTCTCAGCTTTCTGAGGGAACTCATCTGAACCAACAGGAGTTATCTTTATATTCTGTTCCTTCAGGATTTCCTTTGCGAATCCATACCAGCTAGTCTCACCATCATTAGAGAAATGATAGATTCCTCCCTCAGGGCTTGTATCAATCAAGTACTTCATAAAAAGAGAAAGATCAGGCGCATAGGTAGGACGGCCGAATTGATCTGCCACCGCTCTGAGAGTATCCGTTTTTTCGGCTAACTTCAGCATGGTGTAGACGAAATTATGACCATGCTCCCCAAATACCCATGATGTCCGGATAATAAAGGCATCTGGGCAATACTTCTGGACTGCTTGTTCACCAGCTAGTTTGGCTTTCCCATATTCGTTAAGCGGATTTACTTCATCGTCCGGGGTATATGGTTTGGCTTTCTTTCCATCAAACACATAATCCGTACTTATATAAATTAGCTTGGCACTGACTTCATGGGCTGCTTTACTGATATTAGCTGACCCGTCGCGGTTGATATTCCAATTCGCATCATAGCCATCTTCTTCTGCCTGCTCAACGTTGCTATAGGCTGCACAGTGCAGAATCCAATCTGGCTTCGTATGGACGACCTTTCTCATGACTTGTTCCTCATCCGTTATATCAAGTTCATATCGATTAAAAGCACACACCTCATAATGGCCATCCTGGCGCAACATCCTGACTACCTCTGTCCCTAGCTGTCCGTTTGCTCCGGTCACGAGTATTCTTTTCATTAAATCCCCAACTTTGCCCGTTCTTTCAAAGGACGCCACCAATCTTCATGGTTCAAATACCATTCAATGGTTTCGACAATCCCTGTATCAAATGTATAGTTTGGCCTCCAGCCTAGCTCCGTCTCAAGCTTAGTCGGATCGATCGCATAACGCAGATCATGGCCAAGACGATCCTGGACATACTTGATGCGCTCCTTCGGAAGATTCAAGTAATCAGCAATGATTTCTGCAATCTCATTGTTCGTCCGTTCATTATGACCGCCAACATTATACACTTCCCCGCTTTTCCCTTTATGAAGAACAAGGTCAATGGCGGTGCAATGGTCAGTCACGTGAAGCCAGTCACGGATATTCTTCCCGTCACCATATAAGGGAAGGTCCTTGCCATCAACCCCATTAGTAATCATAAGCGGGATTAATTTCTCAGGAAAATGGAACGGGCCATAATTATTGGAGCAGCGAGTGATATTGACATTCAGCCCATAGGTTTCATGATAAGCGCGCACTAATAGGTCAGCGCCTGCTTTACTGGCTGAATAAGGGCTGTTCGGTGCAAGCGGTGTCTCCTCAGTGAAGCAGCCTGTCTCACCAAGCGATCCGTACACTTCATCTGTTGAAACTTGAAGATAGCGATCCACTCCGCATTCTCTTGCTGCGTCAAGTAAGTTAAGTGTTCCTTGAACATTCGTTTCAACGAAAATCCCTGGATTCGTAATACTCCTATCCACATGGGACTCTGCTGCAAAATTAATAATCGCCTGGATATCATGATCTTTTATTAGACTTTGAACTAGTGCTCTGTCTGTTATGTTCCCTTTTACAAAAAGGTGATTCGGATTATCCTTCAAATCATCCAGATTATGTATATTACCCGCATAGGTCAGCAAATCAAGATTAATAACTTTATAGTCACGGTAAGTTCCAAGGATATGCCGCACAAAGTTGCTTCCGATGAACCCGGCTCCGCCTGTCACCAATAGATTCAAATTCAGCCCTCCCATACAAAATTATTTTCCGCTTCAGATAACCTGGGGTGCCTTGCATCCTTCTCTGATAAAATAGGCTCCGAAACCGGCCAATTAATCGCAAGCTCTGAATCATCCCACGCAATCCCTCTGTCATGCTCAGGTGAGTATACTTCATCTACCTTATACAGCACATTCACATTCTCTGTAATCGTGCAGAATCCATGGGCAAAACCTTTCGGCACAAGCAGCTGGCGCTTGTTGTGCTCACTCAGGATATAACCCTCCCACTTGCCGTATGTTGGCGATTCCTTTCTCAGATCCACGACTACATCATATATGGCGCCAGTCACCACACGAATGAGCTTGACCTGGGCCTTCGGCGCCAATTGATAATGCATCCCGCGAATGACGCCAGCCTCCTTCGACAAGGAATGGTTATCCTGGACAAATCTCTCCGTAATTCCTGCTTCGTGGAACAAATGCTCATTATAGCTTTCAAGGAAGAACCCCCGATGGTCTCCATAGGCCTTTGGCTCAATTAACTTTACACCTCGTAATAGACTTTCGAATATCTTCATGGCAAACCTTCTTCCGCTAGTAACTGTTCTAATTCGACTTACAATGGACAAGCTACTCCTATTATTCAGATTCCTTTTATAAATGATTAATCATCAACAACCAAAATGGAATCCATTGTGCGTTATAAAGAATATGCATTGTATATTATCGTATCCAATACAGGTAAATTATTCTAGTGCTTCGACATTCTTTTTGTAATTTTTTATTTTCTTAAGCAAAGGCTAAATTTAGACGACAAATATCTGCTTATCTCATCCTTTTTCGACAAATAAAAAAACTGCCTCTTCAGGCAGCTTTTTTTATTTTAGAACTAAACCACTTTGCTTACGTATAGCTGATTCACGGAATAGTTTCCGTTCCACATCCGTCATGGCTTTATATTTTTTCACGAAATCCTTATATTCCGGTATGACTTCATCTGTTGTTCCATACTTTTTTAACTCACCATATTCCAGCCAAATAGCCTTATTACAAAAGTCATTGATTTGTTTCATGGAGTGGCTAACAAAGAAGATTGTTTTTCCACTGTCACGAAAGCTGTACATTTTATTCTTCGATTTCTCTGCAAACGCTTGATCACCGACAGATAAAGCTTCGTCAATGATGAGTATATCTGGATCTACCGTGACCGAAATGGCAAATCCTAGCCTGGATTTCATCCCGCTTGAGTATTTCTTGACCGGCTGGTCGATGAACTTGCCAATGTCGGCAAACTCAATAATATCAGGTTCCATCTCCTTGATTTGCTTTTTGTTAAAACCAAGCATAAGACATTTTAATTCAATATTCTCACGTCCGGTCAATTGATTATTTAAACCAGAAGCAATCGCAATCAATGATGTTTCCCCGATTGTTTCCACCGTACCCGAGGACGGCGGGATTATACCTGCAATAATATTTGAAAGCGTCGATTTTCCGGAGCCGTTAACCCCAACGAGGCCAATTACATCCCCTTTTCCTGCCGTGAAGCTGATGTCCTGCAAGGCATAGAAATCTTCGCCACGGCCGCCTGGCAAGATAATGTCGAGCAGCTTATCAGCCGGTTTGGTATGCATACGATACTTTTTAAAGACATTCTTTAGAATTACCGTTTCACTCATAATAAGCTCACTCCATTTTACAAATAATCCACGAATTGATTTCTAAATTTTAAATGTAGCGCGGACCCAATCATCAAGAGAATAATTGTCAGTCCCCAAAAATAGAACGTGTAATTAATATTATCAATAAAATACCAACCTGTGCCTAGTAAGGACGCTCTATAACCCTCCGCAATATAAGTAAGCGGATTGACTTTAATTAGAAACGTCAAGGCTTCTGGAAGTCTAGGATTGTACCAAATCAACGGTGTTATATAGAATACCATCCTCATAACAGCTTGGACAATCATTTGCACATCTCGAATAACCATTGCCAATGTTGATGTAATCAACGTCAGCGCCAAGATAAAGATAACTGCAGCAAGAATGAAGTAGGGCAGCTGCAAATAGTAGGTCGATACATAATAACCTGCAAATTGCAGTATTATAATGACCGGAACTAGAATCATAAAGTGCTGATATAGCTTAGACGTGATAACATATGACGGAATTGTGCTCATCGGAAAGCTCATTTTCGCAATCATATTAATCCGCTTATGAATAGACTTTGTTCCTTCCAAAATAGCCGGACTAGCAAAGAACCAGACGACAATCCCAGAGAGCATCCAGTAAATAAATGGTACACCTTCAATATCTTGGTTGCCTCGGATTCCGAAACCGAAAATCAGCCAGTAAATACCGATTTGAATCATCGGGTTGATAAATTCCCACAAAATCCCCAAGTAATTATTATTGTTGGCACTTTTTATTTCAAACATGGCCAACCGCTGGATCAAATAAAATGATCGGATTTGTTCATGTATTACCTTAAACATTGACTTCATAAGAGTAGAAATTCCCTTCCCATGTTGTTCCGGGCTTTATTATAGTGCCCGCCGCTTTGTAAATGCCGGTTTTCGATCAAATAAATAGGTCACAAGATTCTCACTTGAACGCCCTGTAGAATACTTATTCCATCTACGTGAAAATTCTTCGATTTCGTCTATATTGAATTCATTCTGTTGAATCGTACAAATGATTTCCTCTGTCGTTTTTACGACAGGACCTGGCACATGCTGTTCATAATCCTCCCACAAACCTCGTCCTGCCTGATAATCCTCCAAATCATATGCATAAAAAATCATTGGTTTCCTCAACAAGGAATATTCATATAGGATAGATGAATAATCCGTAATTAACAAATCTGTCACGATGAGCAATTCATTGATGTCATACTCAGAAGAGGAATAATCCAAGACGAAATCTGGGTATTTCTCATTATAATCCTCTACATTCTTAATCGCTGGATGCAAACGCAAAACAAGCACATACTCGTCACTTAATTCCGCGTACATTTTGTCGAGGTCTAACTCCAGCCTAAAGTGATCCAGTTCTCGATCACGATAAGTTGGTGCATACAAGATTACTTTCTTGTTCCATAATAACTCATTTTGCTTAGTAATTTGATTAAATATCCGCTCTTTTTCATTTTGGTTATAATAAAAGTCCGTTCTGGGAATACCAGTTCTAAGGATATTCTCTCCCTTAACTCCAAATGCATTCATGAAATACTGCGCCATGGAATCAGAACCGACAATAACCTTGTGGAAACGGGAATAGACCTTTAGGAAGCGTTCTTTCGCACGCTTTGTTCGAAATTGGACCGAGGAATCTTCAAGCCCGAATTTCTTAATCGCACCTGAAGCATGCCATAATTGGACGCAGTCTACCTCTGGCTTGAAATTTGTTACTGCTAAGAAACCGTAATAATTATCAACCATTACATATTTGGAAGTCGCCAAATGGTAGATGGATTTCATAAATTCTAAGGGATTTAAAGTAACAAGGTGAACAAGACTTACGTCCTCATAAATATGAAATCGATTATAACTGCTTCCTTTACATAAAAAAACCACGTCAAAGGGTATACTTTTTCGACGCATTTCTTCATAAATATATTGAACATTATCACCAAATGAAACCACAAATGTAACTTTATCCCTTAGTGGCATAAGACTACATATACCAAATAACAATCTAAATACGAATAGATATGCTTCTATCAATAATTCTCTAATCATTTTTCACCTTATTGATGTCTGACTTTTATTAATTCCTTGATTGATGTATACAAAGATATAACTTTCACAAGCTATAATAGCTAATAATCTTATACACTTTAACCTAGTAAAATCTTAAAATCCTTTATCTTACTTAAAAACCTCTGGTTTATTATATAACTCATCTCAATAAGTTTCAAACCCGCAAAGAAAGGGTTCATAGCAATTTGATAGTGAAATTTACTTTTACCCGGAAGTTTTTTTGAATACAATGAGAGACTCCTCTATGTACGATTTTGATAGATAAGCTTTTTCAATTACAATGCTTTCTTCTATGGCCCTTTTACGGAATCGCTGGATTTACTATAACCATTGCAGATATTCAACTACATTTTACCAAACCGCACCTTAAATATTCTCTCATCTCAGCTATAGAATGTTTTTCTGGTAAATAATCTTCCATAGTATGCTGCTTCAATTCTTCTAAATATACCTTATTTTTATTAATGGTTCAGCACTGCCGTATTGTAAAACGCTATATAATGATTCTTTTTCAAGTGTTGGTGTGTAAGCTTCTACTCTGCCCCCCTTATCCTAATGAATGAACGATGGTTTTTATATTGATGGTAAAGGAAGATTCTCACATAGAATCGAGTGAAATCCCAGCTTCTTTGTGATTTTAAAGCAGGAGATGTACTATGGGAAAAATATGATGAGCTAAAATAAAGATCGAAGAGTATATCGATTACTATACCAGACTCAAACCAGCCAATCAGCTGCGTAATAAAACTCTAGCTTTTAGATGTCACTATCATGTGTTTGCTCCTTGTTATGTTCATATGTATGGACACCCCAACATTTAGTGTAGAACCTATAAAAAAACCCTTTTCAGCAAGTGAAAAGGGTTTCTATATTATTCAATCAAATCACGCGCAATATATAGGCCAGAAACCCAGCCGGTTTTACCATTGGACAATTTTACCTGATACCAATTATTCTTTGTGACTGGCTTTTTGCTTTTATCTAAAACAAGCTCAACGTAAGTGTAATTAGACAAAGTAGCAACCTTATTGTAACCGGTGCCCGCATCAGCACGAACGTTTAAAGAGTTAGTGGTTATATGGGCTAGATTATAGACGTTCATAAAGTTATTATATCTGCTTAAGCTGATGGCATTTGTATAGTATGCTTTTCCCTTATACTGAATCTTGAACCAGTTATCATTCCATTTTTCCAGTAAATTAAAAGTCTCACCTTTTTTCATTGTTACAGCCACTTTATCAGTCGACCCTTTGGCAGCATAGAGCTTAATAGATGTTTTAGCGGAAGCGAGAATACCGCTTGGGAAAACATCCTTTCCGCTTGGCCTTTCTGGCGCAGAAATAATCCTTGTATCTGGTTTTCTGCTGACTGCCTTCTCATTGCTATAAGATAAAATGTTATTCATATGTGATGCAATCTTCGCTCCCCAGCCCGAATCACTCGCATAGTAAAAGTTCATACCTGTACTTAAGAGATCTACGCGAGCTCCGTTTACATTCTTGACGGTATAACCGAGTGTCGGCCCTTTATACTTCCAATTCCCTTGCGTTAAATATGTTGCTTTTATTTCTCTCGCTATATAGTTGATGTTTTCTTCAATTGTAGCGAAACGGACAGCACCGACAAACGGGGCTAAATCATAGGCGCCAAAGCCGAACAAATTATTCTTCGCTAGTGAAATTGCTGATGTGCCATACCCGCTCTCATGCACAGCATGAGCAGCCAAATAGGCAGCATTGACCCCATATTTCTTGCCTGCATTGATAAAGGCTTGTCCTTTATTAGTGAGGACGCTCGCCCTTCCTGTTCTCTTCACATACCCATCAATATATCCATTGATTTGAGCAGCCGTAACGGATGACTCCTTACGCAAGTCAAGCGTTAAATAAGAGTTTTTTGTGTTTAACAAGGATTTGTAGCGATCATACTCCGCCTTTGTGATTAAATACTGGCCAGAGACATATCCTGTCTTATTCTTATAGTTCACCTCATACCATCCGGTCTTCGTTTTAAAGGCACTAGTCACAGCTGTATTAGCGGGAATCTCATCCAATTTGGCTGAATCAGTCGAGTCAGATTCACGCAGGTTGAGTGACTTATCGACAATGACATAATAAGTACCTTCATTGATGACCTGCCCATCTGGCCGATTCTCTGGAATGGCTGACGGCTTGTATTCTTCGAAATGCTGACTCATAACATAGCCTTTTTTTCCATTTAGGATAATTTCATACCAATCGCCAATTTTGTAGGAAACGGTAATGACCGTTCCTTTGGCTATATTCGCTATTTTGGGATGAGCTGTCCCTGCCGAAGAGTATAGATTTGTGTTTTGGACAGACTTAAAGCGAGTCTTCTCCATAGCTGCAGCTTTTTTGGAAGTAACATTCGTGCTCAGGATGAAATAGTTCTTTTTGTTATAAGAGACACGATACCATGTTTGGCCAATACTGTTCACCACTTTTTGCGTGCTTGTCAGCAAATAATCCTTCGGCAGCGTATAGATCTGCTTTTTCTTCGTGTTTGGGTTCTCATATATACCAACAGATGCCTTTGTGGAATAATAAGTTAAGGCAGTCGTTGAATAGGCATTGTATTCCTTTAAATAGTCATCCAAGACCCAGCCCGTTTTGCCGCCATAGGTAACCTTATACCATTCTCCTGCCCTCTCCTTCGAGACAACCCGCTTCCCTTTTGGAATGGTTAACAATAGCTTGCCTTTTGCAGATGCGCTTGATCTCATCTGAAGATTTGCTTTTGTCTCATATGTGGTAGGTGTGATCTTGGTTATTTTTACAGAAGTCGACGGAGTAGTCGTTTTCTTTGTCGTCTTCTTTATGTATTTGGAGCTAACATAACCGGTCTTGGAACCATATTTTACCTTAAACCAGCTTCCGCTTTTCGAGATATAGGCAACTTCCTTTCCTTTAGGTATGGTAATCAAAACCTTCCCAGATGTCGAAGCCTTCGAACGCAAATTCAAGTTAGAAGTGGTCGTATAGACTGTTTTCGTAGTTGTCTCTGTCTTTGATACAGTCGTAGTCGTAGCTGCCCCACCCTTCTTTAGATAGGAACTGCTCACATAGCCAGTTTTCGAACCATACTTCACCTTATACCAGCTTCCGCTTCTCGAGATATAGGTGACTTCCTTCCCTTTAGGTATGGTAATCAGAACCTTCCCGGATGTCGAAGCCTTCGAGCGCAGATTCAAGTTAGCAGTCGTCTTATAGACTGTTTTCACAGTAGCTGTCGATGTCTTTGATGCAGTCGCAGTCGTTGCTGCCTGAACCTTCTTTAGATAGGAGCTGCTCACATAACCAGTCTTCGAACCATACTTCACCTTAAACCAGCTTCCGCTTTTCGAAATATAAGTAACCTGCTTCCCCTTTGGAATTGTCATGATAATGCTTTTCTTCGTGCTAGTGCCGGACCTCATATTAAGATTGCTGGTCGTCTTATAATAAGTGACTGATGCTGCCTCAGCATGGATTCCCCCTAATCGATAAACGCCTTCGGTATCCATCGATATCAACCCCGTTGATAAAAGCAGAGAGGCGCTGACTGATATAATCATCAGCTTTGTTGGTTTATTCATCATCTTCTCCCCTTTTTCTCATAATTAATCTTTAATAACCGCAGCATTGCATTTACAAAAAATCACATTGATTTACTAAAATACGGCAGATAGTTCAATCTTTTTGATTATCAATATGTAAATATATTGAATATAAATGATTAATTAGACTGAATAATAATCTATATATCGACAATTGAGTTTAAGATTTTAAGACCATTTTACTATATAATTAAAATGCTGAGAACTTTAATTATTATATGAGAATGGATTTCCATGAAAATTGAAGTCATTCTCTTCAAATAACTGTGTTTTCTTATTCGACTTATTAACTACTGTTGGGGTTGTGTTTTGAAATTGAGGTTGAGAGGTTATATATATTATAGAAGCTTTGGTGAACAATATCAGGAGGGAAAATCAATAATGATCTAATACAGGATGTAATATAGGTACGACACCAACACTTAGATGAAAAGTTTTAATAATATACACACATACCTATAACATCGGAGCCAAAAGAGTAAACTCTTTACATTCTTGATAGAGAATATTAAACCTTTTATGCTTTAAGTTAATTAAAAGTAAGTTTTAGGAGATATCAAATATGAAAAATAACTATAGAAGTACAGCACAAGAATTACTACAAGACAAACAATTAAACATTCTTAATCATCCTAATTCATTGAAAAACAAATTATTCAAAAAAAAGAAGCTTGTAACAGTTATCTGTGCCTCCTATAATGCAGAAAAAACCATTAGCAAGATGATTGAATCCGTCATTGACCAAACCCTTGGGATGGAAAACATAGAACTAATCATTGTAGATGATTGTTCCACCGATAAAACGACTGAGATTATTCAAAGCTATACGAATTCCTATTCAAATATTTCATTAGTGAAGCTCAAACAAAACACTGGTACACCAGGAATCCCAAGAAATATTGGTATTGAGCTTGCAACCGGAAGATACATCTCCTTCATTGATGCAGATGATTGGTTTCATCCAAACGGGCTCAAAACTTTGAGTGACATCTTGGAAGAAACAGGAGATTATTATGCAGTAGGCAAAACTATTAAAGTTAGCACCAACGGTGAGAGCATTATTGGTGAATGGCAATCAAATAAAGAAAGACGGAGTGTATCTCCTTTTGATATCCCATATTTCTTCTATCATTTGGGGCCGCCTGCTAGGATGGTAAAATCCTCATTGCTTTATGAACATCATATTGGTTTTCCTGAAATGAAGTTTGCCGAAGATAAGTTATTTTTCATGGATGTCCTATTAAATAGTCCTTCCGTATCGACGACAAAAGAAATTATTTATTATGCCAATCGGCTAGAAGAAAATACACAATCTCTCACAAGAATAACTAGCGTGCTAGATAAAAGATTCTCTGATTTAAAGGTTATCAAGCATATCAAAGACAAGAAACTTCCTGTCGAGCAGGAGAAGGTGCTACTAAATCGTATTTATGAATATGATTTTTTAAGAACGTTTGACAGCATGGTATTCGTCAATTCTAAGGAAAAGCAAAAGTTTTTCGACTTGCTAGGAATGGCATATGAAACGACAAAGGACTTATCCTATAACTTTCTTGAAAATATTGAGCATCCAACATACAAGCTTGCGATGGAGCTTTATATCGAAGGTCAGATAGAGGATTTCATCAAGTTATTTACGTGGGTAAAAAAGGATAAATATAAAAAGTACGTTATCCAAGATAATATTGCCTATTTTGAGGTGCCATTCTTAACTGATGAACGAAGATTTGTTGAAATTGCCATGTTTGTTAGAGCCTTAGACTCTTATTATTCAAACAACCAATTTGTTCAGCAAGTAGAAGTATACAGCAGAAATATAGAGGAAATTAACTCTATACTCATCAGAGACCGTAACCGTGTTGATAATGAAATAGAATGCAGCTTGAAGTTTCTTCCTGGCTCAACGTCTCTGGCCTACTTTGAAGTGGACGTAGCAGCAATTGAACAATTACAGAATTCTGCATTCACATTATTCTTGAAGTATGCTGACTATAAGTTAGCTAATATCAAAAAAATTAACAAAACATCAATTAACTATAAAAACAAAACGCTAGAATTTTATATCACCCTCGCTAATAATCTAGGGCTTTCTATAAAAACCAAATAATTTTCTTTAATAATAAAAACAAAATAGAAGTTTCTATTTCAAAAATGCAAAGCCGGTGAAGGTTTTACAATAAGTAAAACCTTCACCGGCTGTTTTTACAGTAGAATATACATTTTTCTCTTTTCTCTAAATCTCACTTATTCAATTCACGATATAAATATGTGCCTGAGCACCAGCCAATCGTTCCATCATTCAGCTTAACTTGGTACCAGCCATTGCTAGTGACAGGTTTATGATTAGCATCCACAACTAGTTCTACATATTCATAGTTATAGAGTATGCCAACAACGGACCCGGCTGTGCTAGCGCTTGAGCGGACGTTTAATGATGTCGCTGTTACGCGCGCCAGATTTTTCACCGTCATATAATTATGATAGCTGCTAAGGCTAACTTTATTGGTATAGTAGGTTTTCCCGTTGTACTTGATCGTTAGCCAGTAATCATTCCATTTCTCAAGGAGGTTGAAGGTTGCTCCTTTCGAGATGGTTGCAGCGACTGTGCTTGTGCTTCCTTTTGTGCTATATAAGTTAATGCTTGCATTCGAAACCGCGATTGTGCCAGCTGGGAAAACATCCTTGCCGTTCGGATAAGATGGTCTTGATGGCACCGTCGTGTTAGCGGTTTGGCTTTTCGCCCCTTCATTGCTGTAGGAGAGCATCCCAGACATATGTTTCGCAATGGCATTGCCCCAATTGGAGTCACTCGCATAATAGAAGTTCATGCCCTTACTTAAGGAATCAATGCGTCCGCCATTAACATTTTTAACCGTATAACCAAGGTAAGCACCTTTATATTTCCAGTTGCCAGGATTTAGATAGGTTGCTTTCATTTCTTGAGCAATATATTCAATATTGCTTTTAACTGTTGAAAATTTCACTGCCCCGACAAACGGCGCTAAGTCATATGCCCCAAAGCCGAATAGATTGTTTTTCGCCATGGAAATGGTTGATTTTCCATAATTGCTTTCATGAATCGCATGAGCAGCTAAATAGAGAGCGTTCACACCATGCTTCTCAGCTGCCGCAATAATGGTCGCTCCTTCTCCATGCAGTACACTATTAGAGGATGTTGCACTTTTAGCAATATAAGCATTGATTTGAGCTGCTGTTACGGATGATTTTTTCCGTAAATCCATGAATAAATAACTGCTTTGGTTACTTTCATAGCTCTTGATTTTTGCCGCGTTCGCTTCTGTGATCAAATAATTGCCTGAAGCAAAGCCCGTCTTTCCATTATAGGTTACCTGGAACCAGCCGTTTGAAGTTTTATAAGCAGTTGAAACCGTCGTTCCTGCCGGAATCGATGTCAATAAAGTGGCTGATGTTGTATCAGAAGCACGTAAATTAAGGTTACTGGCTGTAACATAATTCACTTTTGTGATGGCTGTACCATTAGGCAAATCAGACGGCTTTGTCGTTGTTGAACCAGATGTCGTACCTGAACCTGTAGCAGCCCCCGTACTTGCCGTAACTTTCGAGAAGTTATTGATTAACACATAACCCGTTTTCCCCTTATAAGTCGTTTTATACCAGTTACCTATCTTATAGGTCGTGGTGATTGACGCTCCTTTAGGAATCGTGATAAGTGACGTATGTTTTGCTCCCGCAAAGGAATAAAGAGTTGCATTCACCTTCGCCTTATAAGTCAATTTCTTGAAGGAGGAGGCCGTCACTTTGGTTACCTCGGTTGATTTAACAAAATAGTTTTTGCCCTTATACGAAACCCTGTACCATGTTTCACCCTTGCTATTTACGACCCTTTGGGTTGACTCAAATGCATTATCTGCCGGTATGGAATATACAGTGGCTTTCTTCGTATCCGGTGTAGAACGCAAAGATGCTTTTTTGGTCGTCTTATAAAGCGTTTTGTTCGTCGATGTATACTGATAATACTCTTTTACATATGTATTTTTGACCCAGCCAGTTTTCGAACCATACTTCACCTTATACCATGACCCTGATTTGGCCGTTGCCGTAACTACCTTGCCTTTCGGAATCGTCGTCAGCACCTTGCCTGATGTCGATGCCTTCGATCGTATATTAACATTAGCCGTTGTTTTGAATTTTGTTGCGGCGATGCTCGTTGAGGTCGTAGTCGTTGTCTTTTTTACATATTTAGAGCTAACCCAGCCAGTTTTCGAACTATACTTTACCTTATACCATGATCCTGATTTAGCTGTTGCCGTAACTATCTTGCCTTTCGGGATTGTCATCAAAATCTTGCCTGATGTCGATGCCTTCGATCGCATATTAACATTAGCCGTTGTTTTAAATTTTGTTGCGGCTATGCTTGTTGAAGTCGTAGTCGTTGTCTTTTTTACATATTTGGAACTGACAAACCCTGTTTTCGAGCTGTACTTAACCTTATACCAGCTTCCTGAAGTGGAAATATAGGTTATCTTCTTCCCCTTCGGAATCGTTAATAAAATGGCTGAAGAAGTACTCGCACTTTTCCTTAGATTCAAATTGGCCGTTGTCGTATACGTTGTTACAGTTGCTGCATCGGCTTCTCCACTAATTGCAGGAACAGCCATGCCACTGGCGAGCATTCCGAACAACAAAAATAGAGACAGCCCTACTACCCTCAGCTGTTTCACTCCAAGTCTCAGCAAAAATAAAACCCCGCTCTCATTTCTGCCGGATTAAGTTGTAATAATATCAATCTCTCAATCTCCTTTACATTTTTTCAGTTTCTTTACATATTACGACAAAAGTTTCGAATTTTCGGGGGGACTAGCAAAAATTCAGCGTAGCAGCCTTAACCAAAATAATCGCCTTGCACCATCACTCTCACTGGCAAATAAGCAAAAAAAGACAGATAGAGACTTGTTCTCCATCTGTCTAGCTAACTTTATTGTGTAATGCTTGTATCCATTTCTGCTGGTGTCTCTACAGCCGGGTTCTCTTCTGCTTGATTTGGCTCAGCTGTTTCAGCGGCCAGGGGTTCTTCAGCCGGTTCTTTCAGCAACTCTGGTTCAGCTTCTAGTTCTTTCTCTGTTTCTGGTGCTGGTTCAGGGGCTGGGGATAAGGCAGCTTCAATTTGCTTGATGAGCTTCTGCTTCCAAGTATTTAAGCTAGCCTCGTAAGTCTTATAGGTTGGATAACGTTTGGAATCTGCCTTTAGTTTCTTCGATTTATCCTCCATGACTTTCAGGCTGTCAAGATTCTTCTTGGCTTCCTCGTATTTCTTCTCTTTTACTTGCTTTTCCATCACAATCAGCAAGTTAACACGGTCTTTTTCATACTGATTATTCATTCTTGTGTTCACAGCTGGTGTGATGTATTTAGTCTTGAAGAGGCTGCGCACTTCAGCTGTATAGACGGCGCCTATTTTTTTCTCCATTGTCGTGATGGATTTGTTCAACGTATTGTATTTTGAGTTAATATTCGTATCTGCTTTACCAGCCTTCATATAATTAATCATGGCTGTTTGGTTCTTTTGTAGTATCGCCCCTTCCTTCACTGCATTCTGGAAGGCGAGCGAACGTTTTTGATGGGTCTTCATATCATTGATGTCAGCCTTGATTCCTTTTGTATATTTAGAAGGAAGAGATTTCACCTTCTTCTCAAGCGCCGCGATATCCTTTGTTACCGTATTATAGAGTTTCTGATGGGCACTTGTGATTTTCAAATCAGCTGTCTTCTTAATGTTTGTTGCATAATACGATTTTAATTTAGCGGCATTTTTCTTCTTCGCCGTTGAGTCCTTCTTCACAGCGTCGGCTGCCTTTTTGTCACGCGCATCCTTCAACTTGATGCTTTCCTGTGCCGCATACAGACTAACCGCTTTATTTTGGCTCCATACACGCGAGAAGGCAGAAAGCGGCAATTCTGTTTCTACGACATATTTGCCGATCTCAGGCGTAAAGCCAGGCTTTTTCTTTTTACTGATGAACCAGTCTGTGAAGCCGCCGCCAGACGGATTAGGGCCCGGATAGACGAGGGAATAGCCTGTCATGCTGCCAATTTTCTTTGCATATATGAGGTCGCGTTTTTTGTTTGCAGCACTTTGTTTATAATTCCAGTATAATACCTCTCCGCTTGAATGATAGGCAATCGCCATTTCTGGGTTGATTTGATTAACGAAGGAGATGATTGCTTTTACCTCTTTTGCGCTTTCAGGGGTCTTTCCTTTGTAGTTTTTGTAGCTTGGTGATTTGGGAGAATTCTTAATTGCGCTCCAGCCGGCATTATATTGCCTGTTCAAGTCAATGCCTTTCGCATTAGCCTTCCATCGCTTGAAATTCTTGCTGCCTTTATTCATCTTAATCAATGAGCTATGTGTGCTTTTCGGAAAAGCATTCAGTCCTTGCTGCTGCAAGGTAACTCCATCCGGATTGACCATGGGCACGAACCATAAAGTTGAGGAATTCAAGAGGCTCCTCACATTGTAGCCGCCAATTTTCTTATTCCCTTTATAGGCTGCCGCATACTGATCAATCAATTCCATATTCAAACTTGTTGTCATCCATTCCCGCGCATGATGGGAACCATTGATGAACACCTTTGCGGAGCCTTTCCCAAGACTGACCGCATAAATATTCCGTCCATATTCTGACTTGCCTATCGTTTTAACCTTAACTAAGTCCGGGTATTGCTGCTGCAGCTCTTTAATATCCTTGCCAAGCTGTGTGTATGTATATTTCTTTGTTGGGTCAACAAATGACTTTGCCGCCGCATTTCCCCCTGTCGGCAGGAATGCCATGATGACTATGATAGACAAAATGAACAACCCATACCTTAATCGAATCCCTTTCACTAATTGTGTACCTCCTCTATATTCGTTCAACTCACAAAATAGAGTATATACTATTTTAAATATTAATAATGTTAAAAATATAATACAAAATTAAGATTCACTGACACCCCCGACTCACAGGTGTATCGCAAAGCTGACTTCATATCATAAACCCCATCTCCCCTCCACCTCTCCTGCGGCTAAAAGACAATCTTCATCTATTCTGTTCAGCACTAACAATCTCTTTTGCTTTTATGAGGCAATCTAGTAAAATGAACAAAGGAGTTCTATTTCGAAGGAGATTTATATGCAGAAGAATGCAACAGACATACAGGGCATCCCTTTTTACCCCACTACCATAAAGGAATTTGTTCATCAGGAATTAAAGGAGCGCATCGATGAGGAAAAACAGACCTTCATCGTGACAGCAAATCCGGAGATTGTGGAATATGCCCGCGTCCATGAAGATTATCGCAATATGATTTTACAAGCTGACTATATTGTCCCTGATGGTATAGGAATCATCATTGCTTCCAAAATACTGAACAAACCGCTCAAGGAACGCGTAACTGGCTTTGACATGATGCATGAATTTTTCAAGATGGATACAAAGCGTCCTCTTCGTGTTTATATGCTCGGTGCAGAGGAAGAGGTTATCGTCGCAGCAGCGAAGAAAGTGACGGAAATGTATCCGCAGATTGAACTCGTTGGATATCATAATGGCTTCTTTGACCTGGAGGATGAAGAATTGGCAGCAGGAATGGCTGCACTTGAACCAGATATTATTCTGCTTGGGATGGGATTTCCACGACAGGAAAAGTGGATTATAAAGTACCGGAGGAAATTTAGAAAAGGCCTGTTCATCGGAATCGGCGGCAGCTTTGACGTTCTCGCCGGCAAATTGAACCGTGCGCCTGACATTTGGATTAAACTCAATCTCGAATGGCTCTATCGCCTCCTCCAGCAGCCAAGCCGCTGGAGGCGTATGATCGCGCTCCCTTTATTCCTGCTAAGAATCATCAAACAAAAAATCACAAACCCATGAATGGATGATGACCTTTCCACCTACCTTCAACAGGTTTAGGGGAAAAGTCATCTTTTATGTTTCGACATAACATGTTAACATTAACCTAACATTTCCCCATGAATCTCCATAGTTAGGTGATTCCAATTTTCATATTTTGGAAGTAATTGTTAAACTATATTGTCATTTTTATTTTTTAGTAGTGTATTTTAGGCAAAACGTATATAATTTATATTTGAGATTGAGATATGCAGGTTATAACAACACTGTTATGTTTCATAAATACACGTCATGGGTACGTGTAATCCAGATATCAAAAGAGGGTGGATATATTGTATCTAATCGCAGCTTTTTTAGTTGCCGTCGTACTGACTTTACTCTTCACCCCATATGTCATTAAATTGGCACACAAAATCGGTGCAACTGATAGACCTAATAATCGCAAAGTACATTCCAAGATCATGCCAAGCATGGGCGGACTGGCTATATTCTTGAGCTTCATCATCACAATGTCGATTTTTTTACCCGGACTATCAAGCTCTAGAACATACACTTCCATCCTTATTGGCGCAACGATTATCATCCTTCTAGGAATCTATGATGATAAATTCGAAATTAGCGCGAAGGTTAAGCTCTTGGGACAAATTGTTGCAGCACTGATTATTGTTGTCGGCGGTAATATCCAGGTGAATTTCATTAACACACCATTTGGCGAACCAATCCATTTCGGGTTTTTAGCTATTCCGCTAACCGTCATCTGGATTGTCGGGATTACCAACGCAATCAATTTAATTGATGGGCTTGATGGGTTAGCAGCCGGAGTATCAACGATAGCTTTGTTAACTATTGCTGGTATGGCCGTATTCAAAATTGGCGATATGTTCGTTGCCTTGATTGCCTTAGTACTGGCAGGCAGCACATTAGGCTTCTTGAAGTTTAACTTCTTCCCTGCAAAGATTTTCATGGGAGACACTGGCGCCATGTTCCTAGGGTTCATGATTGCCGTATTATCCCTGCTTGGATTCAAAAACGTCACGGTGATTTCCTTGATCATTCCAATCGTGATTCTTGGTGTACCAATCTCAGATACATTCTATGCAATCGTGCGAAGGGTCCTTCACAAAAAACCCCTGTCTGCACCAGATAAATCACATCTGCATCACTGTTTATTACGTCTCGGTTATTCACACCGTACAACAGTCCTGCTGATTTATGCAATGGCTGCATCATTCGGCGTGGCAGCGTTCATCTTCTCCATGGCAACATTATGGGGTGCAATTTTCATGATTGCGGTTCTCCTCATTGCCCTAGAGATCCTAGTCGAACGCATCGGGCTGCTCGGCGAAGATTATCGCCCGCTTCATAAATTAATTGTCCATGTTAGAAATCGTCCATAATGTTTCTAGATAACTGCCGTCCCTTGTTGGAGCGGCAGTTTTTTTGTGGTTCCGAGGACTTCAAAATGCTGTCTTGAATAGCTAACTCGAAGTCGGGTTCCGAATGGTTCGGAGGATGAATAATCAGTAATTATAGGATGAGCTAACTATGCGGGAGTTATGTATTTGACTGGCTTATGTTAGAGTACACTTGGAGCGGCTTCCCTAATTGGAACTTCCTTGGTTATAGAAGCCATGCTATTTTCAGCATAAACAAAAACAGACAAAGAGCCAATGCTCCCTGTCTGTTCAGACTATACAATTATTCAGTTTCACTGCTCTCCTGCATAATCACCAGTTGCTGAGGCATCAGTGCTTGATTCCGCTGTTTTTTTCACGTCCATGTGGACTTGCAGTTCTTCTATCGTGGAGGCTAGGGCTGCTTCATCAAGCTGGTAGTAGTACGTTCCGTTGATGTAAGAGTCCGACCCCTTAAGATTAAGTGTTTCAATTCTTAAGTTGCTCGCCATCACATAGTGCGTGAAGCCTTTCATTTCGGAGAATGTCATGTTCGTTTTCATGTTATGACCGATGCCTTGGATGACATTGGCGTATTTCGTGATGGATGAAGCGGATGAGGCTTTCTCCACAATCGCTTGGATGAGCTGTTGCTGGCGTTTTCCGCGTTCGATATCACTGTCTTTCTTTCTTGTACGGGCGAAAGCAAGTGCTTCTTCCCCGTCCAAGGTCTGCTTGCCCTCTTCAATTGTGATGGCACCTGCTTTATCAGTGGAGTCCTGTTCCGTAAATGTGTACGGTACATCCACTGTAACACCACCGAGTGCATCAACAACTTCAACGAAAGCGTTGAAGTTCATTTTGACATAATAGTCTACCGGCACTTTAAGCAGGTTTTCGACTGTGTCAATCGTGTATTCTACTCCGCCATAGGCATGAGCATGAGTGATTTTAGAATAACGATCCTTGCCAGGGATATAGACGTAGGAATCACGCGGAATGCTTAATAATTTAACGGACTTGTCATCATCATTAAATGTGGCAAGCAATAATGCGTCTGTCCGTGATCCCTTCCCGCTGTTTCGGACATCGCTATCGTCGACACCCATGAATAGGACGGATACATTGTCATCGGCCGGATTTACTGGCCGTTCTTTAGCTGTTGAGCCATCATAAGAATCCTTAAGCACATCTGAAGCTGTATAGTAAAGATAGCCAGCATATCCGCCAACAGCTAAGATAAGCGTAAGAATGGGTAATACAATAAAAGCGAAAATTCGACGTCTTCGTATCTTTTTTCGTCTTTTTTCGCGAATGACATGCCTGTTCTGCATATTTTTCTCCTTTATAGTAAAGTAAAAGGTAATTTGATTTTTTTATATCAGTATTCATTCTACTCCTTTTCTCATCTGCCGTAAATTTTTTTTTAAATCAGAAGAACCATTTAATACGAGAAAAACCACTTAGACATGAAAGAATAAGTGGTTTTTTCGTCATTCATTTATTAATGTCCCTACCAAAATGTACCGTTCAGGAGCATCACCGATATAGTCAAAGGGATAGCAGGTTGTCACAGTCAAGGTAGCGCGCGGCTTTGGTACGATGACTGTGCGGTCATCTGCATCGACAATGCGTACCTGACGCACTTTGTAGGTAAATTCCCCTGCAGTTGTTTTTACCTTTAGAAGATCACCGACTCCTACCTCTCCAAGCCGGCGAAAAACAGTGTCACGATGGCCGGAAAGCACGGAGTTATCCTTCTCACCGGGAAGGACACTGTTCGCATAATGACCGACGCCCTTCTCCAGCTCATCCTCATCTGTTCCCTCGACAATCGGCAGGCTTGCCGATATTTTCGGAATGATCAATTCCCCGAATGTCTCGCCTTCAGCAGGATATTCGCTATACAATTCTTTTTCTTCCCGCTTCTCTTTCGGTGCCGATTGCACCGGAGCAGGTAGTTCTTTTTCCTTCACTTCTATATCAGGCACATCGGCTTGGGCAAAGAAGGGCAAGCTATTTTTGATGACCAGACCAATTCCCGCGAGGATGAGCAAGATGGACAACAGAAGAGTTAATCTGGCCTTGCTCATTTAAGCGGATTTCCTTCTGCGGTAGATAAGCATGCCAGTTCCTAGGCCAGTAAGCGCAGTGCCTAGCAGGATGCCTTCAGCATAGCTGCCGGCCGTGTTTGGCAATTTACCGCCGTGTTCCGTTTTCGTCACCTTCTTAATAGGCTTCTTTTTCTCCGCTTGGACTAACGGCTTTGTAACCTTGTCCACTTCTTCCTTGATTAGGTCGGAACCGAAATCCTCTGCGGTGAAAATCATGTCAGCGAGAAACACTCCTTCGCGATTGTACAATTCAATAAGAAGATCAGCTCCATTGGTCGTTTCCATGTACATTAGCTTGTTCAATGTTACCGGCTGCTTGGAATCTCCCTTGACGAGATAGTATTTCGCTTCAATCTGGACGATATTCAAGATTTCATTGAAGACGGACACTAGCTCATTCATTTGCGCTTCGGTCAGTTCGTCGGCACTCTCGAATTCAGGCAATTGCATAAGTCGCTCATCAAGGGCCAGTAAGCGTTCAAAGATTGTTTCGTCATTCTCAGCTACACTAATAAAATGATAGATTAGCCTTTCCAGTTCTTGTTCTGTGAGACCGATTTCACCAAAGCCAGCCATAATGGCATCTAGAAATTCGTCCGTCATGTCCTCATTGAAATAATAGTTAATCAATGCTTCCTCTAAATCCTCAATGTACTGGAAGTTTTCTAAGGTATCACCCATCTCTTCCAAGATTGCATCCAGCTCTGTACGTGTAATCTCAAAGCTATCAAGGAGTTCCTGCAGATTTTCGTCCGTAATTGGTGTTAGCTCTGGAGGCTCGTAAGTATCGAGAAGAATATAAAGAGCATTAACATAAATAAATTCTTCCTCCAGCGTGCTGCCTTCTTCAAGGTCACCATACATCAGCAGTTCATCCGTCAATTCCTGCCTGCTCCCGTATCCATAATAGGCAACAAGCTCTTCGATGTTTTCATTATTCATCTTCGCGCCAAGTATCTCCTTCAGCCCTTCGACATCTTTGACGTTGGAGAGTTCATCGACAAAATAATACTCATAATACTCCTCGAATTCTTCCACACTGGAGAAGCCTTCTGCTTTGACGAATGCCTCAAGTGAAGCCTCATCCGTAATGGCAAACCCAATACCCGGCTTCAAGCAGGTGAATAGCAGCAATCCCGCTACAAGCAACAACCAATTCCGTCTCATCTCATTTCCCCCCGAAAAGTTACTTTCTATTACTCAAGTATAGTATCTTTTTACAATTATTTCTATTCTATTTTTTCAGAACTTTTTGGTTATAACCCTTGCTTTTATTGCCAGCTTCATCTATAAGAATGACCTTGATGACGGTGCCGGTCTTTTGCTTCTTGATGCTTATGGCAAACTGGCCATTTTTGTCTGCCTTCACGGGCTTTGCCAACTGTTTTTTCCCAACCTCTAGGATAACCTTTGCCCTCGCCTCAGTCTTTCCTGTGATTTTTGTCGTTGTTTGAGTGATTTTACTGATTTTCTTTAATGCTGGCGGTGTTTTATCCTTTACAGTGACTTTTGTTGCCTTGCTGACATTCTTCGCTTTATCTGTCGCCGTAACCATTAAAATGGATCCGGCCTTTTGCTTTGATTTCAGCTTAAGTGTATACTTGCCGGCTTTGTCTGCCGCTCCGCACGTAATGGTTTGTTTGCCATTTTTGATGGAGATGACTGCTGCCGCCTCTGCCGTTCCCTTTATGGTCATACTGTTGTCAGCCACTTGTTGAACCTTCGGCGCATTTGGCGGTGTAACGTCCTTGACCGTTTTCGTGACCGGCCAGCTCTCATTGCCTTCTCGGTCTATGAGTTTCACGCTAACCTTGCTGCCAGCAGACATTTTCCCTGCGTCAAGCGCCAAGGAAAAAGCAGATGAGTAGTCAGCAGCCCTTGTAATTGTCTTCCCATTAACCGTCACATAAATATTCCCTTGAAAACCGCTTGAATAGGCCAAGGATATTTTCGTTTGTTTATCTGTAACATCTGCCACCTTTGGTGAAGTGAGCAAACGATATTTCAGCACATTCGCTGCATCGACCCTTGGGTAGTCATAATACTTTCCTGTCCGCGGATTCTTCAGCCTCTTGCCCTTATTAAGTATACGGTGGGTAACCTGCTCGGCCGTTAATTTCGGCTCCTTCGACCAGATTAGCGCAGCGACACCGGCTACAATTGGAGTAGCCATCGAGGTACCTGAATAGGTCCCATATTTCCCCTTCGGTAAGGTTGACAGGATGTCTGTTCCTGGTGCCAAAATATCAACCGTTCTGCCGTAATTGGAGTACTTGGCCATGACGTCGTATTGCGTCGTTGCACCGACTGAGATGACATTATTATAGCCAGCCGGGTAATTAACCGTGTAGATCCCATCATTTCCTGCTGCCGCAACAATCAATACACCCTTATTATAAGCCTTCTGGATGGCTTCATTTAACGCTTTGGAATACATCTCCATCCCCATGCTCATATTAATGATATCCGCTCCGTTCTTGACGGCGTATTCTATTCCTCGGATGATTTCAGAGGTATACGCCAATTGCCCACGAAACACATTGACCGGCATAATTTTGGCACCGGGAGCCACTCCAGAGACGCCAACCCCATTATTGGCGCTTGCCGCGATAATGCCGCCAACATGGGTTCCGTGTTCACCGACAGGAACTTTTGAATTGCTTGTTAAAACATTGAATGGTTTGACGATATTACCTTTAAGATCGGGATGCTGGGCATCTATTCCATCATCTATGACAGCAACAACGATTTGTCCGCTGCCCAAACCAGACTCCCACGCTCTCTCGCTGTGAATGATTTGATGATGCCATTGTTCGGCATATCTCTCATCATTCGGAATGACCTTACGGGTTACTGTGTAATCAGGCTCTGCATAGACAACACCCGGCTGACTCTCCAACTCTTTCAAAAAGGCAGTCATGGATTGATTTGATGGTTTCTTCAGAGTGACGAGCTTATCCTGCTTAGCCAGGACTGTCGCACCAGCCTTCAGCAAACGACTGATTCCCTGGAAGTTCTCCATCTTTACAATAACTCGTTCTAAAGTCGGGTTGACAGAATTTCCGACAGCATGTCCCGATGACAAATGTGCCAATGGACTTGCGAATAGGAAAACGAGCACCACGATTAGGGAAATAAGTCTTTTCATGTCGTTTAACCTCCAGTATATTACCCATTTTTCTCTAGTTTATCATTCTTATAATGTAATAACATGATACTTTTTACGCATTACTGTAGAAACATGTTTTATCTTAATTTTTCCTGTGTTACTATAATATAGTAGACAAATTGAAAGGAGCGAAGTCGAAAAAATGAAGAAAGAAGCAGTCGCATTTGCTGCCGTTGCCATCATGGCAACTTCATACGCCAGTTCCGCTTCCGCTGATTCCTTAACCTACACAATCAAAAAAGGCGATACTTTATCAGCCATAGCTAATAAAAGCGGAACAACCGTTGCAGCATTAAAGAAATTAAACAATTTAAAATCTGATTTAATTTTCCCTAACCAAGTCCTTCTTCTAGAGAAAAAGGCTGCAGCCAAACCGGACAAGCAGCCTTCAAAAAGCTCAGCCAAGACCTATACAGTGGTCGCTGGAGATAATCTTTCAAAGATTGCCTCAAAAAACAAGGTAACCGTCAATAACCTCATGGCCTGGAATAATTTAAAAAGCACGATCATTTACCCAAATCAGGTATTGAGACTATCAGGATTCTCTACGAGCACTCCGGTGGAAAATAATCCACCGAAGAAGGATAACCCGCCAAAAAGCGGCAGCACGACAGCCTACACTGTAAAACGCGGTGATACATTAGGTGCCATCGGGAAAGCTTATGGGATGAGCGTCTCTTCACTCAAATCATTAAACGACCTGAAATCTGACATGATCTATGTCGGACAGAAGCTCCAGATATCTGGCGGGATAACTCCAGCCCCATCTGTGACGCCGCCAGCAAAAGAAGCGCCATCTGAATCCAGTGCCTTCGTAAACAAACTCATTGCCGAGAGCAAGAAGCTGATTGGCATTAAATACGTCTTCGGCGGAACAACGATCAATGGCTTTGACTGCAGCGGCTTCATTTACTATGCATTCAATAAGGCAGGCCATAAGATTGGGCGTTATTCGGCCGCAGGCTATTACGACCGCTCCTACTACGTGAATACACCGAAGCCGGGTGACTTAGTATTCTTTGAAAATACGTATAAGAAGGGAATCTCCCACTTAGGTATTTATATCGGGAATAATCAGTTCATCAATGCGGATAATAGCGGCGTGAGGATTGTAAGTTTGGATAATTCTTATTACAAGAAGCACTTTTCTGCTTTTAAACGTTTGTATTAATAGTTTCTAAAAAAGCGCCCTTTTCGAGCGCTTTTCTTTTTCCTATAATCACTGGACAAATTACATAGAGGTTTTATATGATTATTTATGGGTTACTATATAGAGAGTGTTCATTTGCATTCTCATATCATTGTCTATCTCTAAGTCTATGGAAAGTGAAATCACTAGTTAAATAATGACATAGGAGGAGACCCATCATGAAGAAAGTAATCACGTACGGCACATTTGATCTGCTGCACTGGGGTCACATCAACCTGCTCAAACGGGCAAAAGAAATGGGCGACTACCTAGTTGTTGCCATATCATCTGATGATTTCAATAAACTCAAGAAAAAGAAATCCTACCATAGCTTCGAAAACCGTAAAATGATTCTAGAAGCCATCCGCTATGTGGACGAGGTAATCCCTGAAAACACATGGGAGCAAAAGATTCAGGATGTCATCGAACATGACATTGATATATTTGTGATGGGAGATGATTGGAAAGGAAAATTCGATTTCCTAAAAGATTATTGTGAAGTTGTTTACCTTCCACGTACCATCGGAATTTCTACAACCCAAATAAAGAAAGATTTATTAGCCACAAATAATAAGTAATTAAGATAAGCACTCGTATATAAATCCGAGTGCTTTTTATGTATCCATATATTATCCCCAATCACACTAGGATTATGCTTGCTTTCTCAAACCAGACGAAGTTGGAAATATCCGTAACCAAAAAAGCGAATGATACAATCTCTATCCCAACAGAACTGACTAAGCTTCTGTCAAAGTACTAAGAGCTCACACCCCACCTCTTTTTCCCTTTTAACATTTAGGTACTACACCTAGTGTTTTTTCTACAAAAAAGGACTAATTCCTAGCACTTCTCTAAGATAATCCTAGACAATACACCATGTATTTCGTATCATTAATACCATGGACTGCTTTAGCAAAACACGACATTATTTACCATTTATATATACCATTTATCTCTAAGCCTTTAAAAGGCTGCGATAGAATTATTTAGGAGGGGTCTTTATGAAGAAAGTAATTACTTATGGCACATTTGATTTATTGCATTGGGGTCACATTAATTTGCTTAAACGAGCAAAGGATTTGGGCGACTACCTAGTTGTTGCCATATCATCTGATGAATTTAACAAGTTAAAGAACAAGAAGTCTTACCACAGCTTCGAGAATCGCAAAATGATTCTTGAGGCCATCCGATATGTGGATGAAGTTATTCCTGAACACACATGGGAACAGAAAGTTCAAGATGTCAATGATCATGACATCGATGTATTCGTCATGGGCGATGACTGGGAAGGAAAATTCGATTTCTTGAAAGAACATTGCGAAGTTGTCTATTTACCTCGTACAATCGGGATTTCTACAACTCAAATTAAGAATGATTTATTAGCAGTCAATAAATAAGTGCAGGTGCCTGTTTTTAAACAGGCGCTTTTATTAAGTAAAGGGACAAGCGATTTAAAATCCACGCTTGTCCCTACTTACTTATTTGACTATAAAATCAGACGGTCGTTCAGCTGCTAATCCATTTGCCTGCAGAATGGCTTGTACAATCCTTTCGGATGCCTTTCCGTCCCCATAAGGATTTGAAGCCTTCGCCATTTTGTCATGTGCCTCTTTATTGGCGAGCAGCTCATCTGCCATCTGGAATATGGTCTCCTCATCCGTTCCCGCAAGCTTTAGTGTCCCAGCCGCAATCCCTTCCGGACGTTCGGTCGTGTCACGCAGCACAAGGACAGGTACACCAAGGGATGGCGCTTCTTCCTGAACACCACCTGAATCACTCATGATTAAATATGCTCTAGAGGCAAAGTTATGGAAATCAATGACATCAAGCGGTTCAATTAGATGAACCCGCTCATTCTCCCCAAGAATCTCTCCTGCGAGCTCCCTCACAACCGGATTCATATGGACCGGATAGACAACCTGGATATCCGAATACTTGTTAATCAATCGATTGATTGAACGGAATATATGGCGCATCGGCTCACCGATATTCTCGCGACGATGGGCTGTCATGAGGATGAGACGGTCACCGCTAAGTTTATCAAGCACCGGATGATGGTAGTCCTCCTTCACAGTCGTTGCAAGTGCATCAATAGCCGTATTGCCGGTCACATAAATAGACGACTCCTGCTTATTCTCCTCAAGCAGATTCTGCTTCGCCTGCTTGGTCGGCGAGAAATGATAATCCGCAAGAACACCAGTCAGCTGACGGTTCATTTCCTCTGGATAAGGCGAATATTTATTATGCGTCCGAAGACCTGCCTCGACATGACCGACGGCGATGGAATGATAGTACGCAGCGAGGCTCGCGGCAAAGGTCGTTGTCGTATCCCCATGAACGAGTACGAGATCAGGCTTTACCTTGCCAAACACTTCATGCAATCCTTCCAGCGCCCTAGTCGTAATATCTGTCAGGGTTTGCTTATCCTTCATGATATTCAGGTCGTAATCCGGTTTTATTTCAAATATATTCAGCACCTGGTCCAGCATTTGACGATGCTGGGCCGTTACAGTTACATACGGTTCTATGTATTTAGGATATTTCTCCAGTTCCTTCACAAGCGGAGCCATTTTGATAGCTTCCGGCCTTGTTCCAAAAACGGTCATGACCTTCAGTTTCTTACCCATTTCATTCACTCCCTTATTCATCCATGCTGTCTTTAGTATAAATTAGCCTCTCACAAGGGTCTACCTGATTATGCTTTAAATCCATAACCCCTTTATATATTTCCATAAAAAAGCCATACTAACTGCAAATAATAGATAAAATATGCTAAAATTTAATATTGAAGTACATTAACCTATCGTCTATAAGGAGTTAAAGATGCGCACGAATGACTTGCGACAACAATTAACTAAAGTATACAGGGCTATAAGAAGCGGCGGGCTTGTCCAAAGGGCTTTTAAAATAGCTTTTCTCATTGTCGGAAAATTACCGGCAAAGAAGAAGTTGGTTGTATTTGAAAGCTATCTTGGTAAACAATATAGCTGTAACCCGCGGGCTATTTATGAATATATGATTGATCATAAACCGGACTACACACTCCTCTGGAGTGTTGACAAACATTCGACAGAACCCTTCGAGAGCCGCCATATACCATATGTTAAACGATTTACACTGCCCTGGCTTTTCGCTATGGCACGAGCTCAATATTGGGTCAGCAACAGCCGCCTGCCACTTTGGATTCCAAAGCCAAAGCATACAACGTATTTACAGACTTGGCACGGTACCCCATTAAAAAAGCTTGCCAACGATATGGATGAAGTTCATATGCCTGGCACAAACACCGCAGCTTATAAACGGAACTTCACACAGGAAGCGAGCAACTGGGATTATTTAATCTCCCCAAACGCATACTCTTCCGCTATTTTTAGAAGCGCCTTCCTATTCAACAAGGAAATGATTGAATCCGGATATCCGCGCAACGATCTTCTCCATGCACCTGACACAGAAGGAAGAGCAATGGTGATTAAGCAACACCTTAAGTTGCCGCTTGATAAGAAAATCATTCTCTATGCACCTACTTGGCGCGATAATGAGTTCTACGCACGCGGAAAATATAAATTCACTATTCAGCTTGATTTAGATAAGATGAAAAAGGAGCTTGGCGATCAATACATCATATTGCTTCGGATGCATTATCTTGTCGCCGAAAATCTAGACCTTTCAGCTTATGAGGGATTTGCCTACGATTTCTCTCACTATGGGGACATAAATGAGCTCTATTTAATTTCTGATTTACTCATTACCGACTATTCCTCCGTCTTCTTTGACTTTGCTAATTTAAGGCGGCCAATGATTTTCTTCACCTATGATTTAGACACATATCGCGACCAGCTGCGCGGCTTTTACTTCGACTTTGAAGAGAATGCACCTGGCCCGATTGTCAAAACCTCTGACAAAGTCATTGAAACGATTAAAGAGATTGACCGAAATGGCAAGCACGCTAATTACCCAGCCTTTTATGAACAATTCTGCAGCTGGGAATGCGGTGAATCAGCAAAACGGGTTGTGGAGAGGGTTTTTAAATAAGGAACATCTTGGGAGCTAGCTTTGCTAGCTCTTTTATTTGGCTCTATATAGGTTGCTCGTTATAAAGGGATAAAAAAATCTACATGTGTGGACTGTATGTGGCAACATACGGGTTGTTGGTAGGTTTATCAACATTACATATATCTCATTGAAATACGAGATAATGAAAAGCAGAAGATAGCATTAGTAATATTAAAATGGTACCTGTAGATAGAATCCTCTTGTCCTAAAAGCAGGTACCATATAAAATCAGACTATCCTTTTTCTTATTATTTCTTAACTGTTACTGTTTTCGATTTACTTTGGTTCCCCGCTGAGTCTTTAACATAGATTGTTAATTTAGCCCCATTCTTTTGCTTCTTGATACTCACACTATAACTGCCTTTTGCATTTACTTTTGCTGTACCAAGCTTCGTTTTTCCGTTGTAAACATAAACAGTCGCATTTTTTTCAGCTGTGCCTGTTACTTTTGTGGTTGTTGTCTTCACCGTTTTAACAGTTGGTATTGCTGGTGCTGTTTTATCCAATACCTTTATTGACTTTGTCGTTGCATTCTTCGCTGCATCTGTAGCGACGACCTTTACAACGACTCCTGCTTTTTGCTTGCTGATTTTGAAAGAAAACTTACCTTTCGAATCGGCCTTTACGGTTGTCTTTTGTAATTTTCCATTCAGATATAACTTCACCGTTGCTTTTGCTTCAGTCGTTCCTGTTATTGTTGTGCTTTTATCACTGACCTGATTTACAGATAATGTAGGCGCTGTCTTATCGACTACTGTTGTTGACTTTGTTGTTGCATTTTTCGCCTCATCTGTAGCGACGACCTTTACAACGACTCCTGCTTTTTGCTTGCTGATTTTGAAAGCAAACTTATCTTTCGAATCGGCCTTTACGGTTATTATTTGTAATTTTCCATTCAGATATAACTTCACCGTTGCTTTTGCTTCAGTCGTTCCCGTTATTGTTGTGCTTTTATCACTCACCTGATTTACAGATAATGTAGGCGCTGTTTTATCAATCGTAAATACCGTTGTTGTTTTATTTCCTGCCTCATCTGTTACAACTAATGTATACTTGCCATTAGCACTTACCTTGCTGCCACTTGTGAAAGTATTACCGTTTAATGTTGCATTTCCTTCATTAAAAGTTATAATCACATCTTTGTTATAATACTTATTGTGACTTACTCCATCTACTACTGGTGCTGTTTTATCAATCATAAATACCGTTATTGTTGTATTTCCTGCCTCATCTGTTACGACTAACGTATACTCGCCATTAGCACTTACCTTGCTGCCACTTGTGAAAACTTTACCGTTTAACGTTGCATTTCCTTCATCAAACGTTACTATCACATCAGTATTGTAATAGTATTGACTTACTCCATCTACTACTGGCGCTGTTTTGTCAATTCTAAAATCTATTACCGTTTTATTTTCATAATCGTCTTCTACAATTAATTGATAGTTGCCTTCTTCATAAATTGTTGTCCCATTTTCTATTTCATTTATTATGGTATTATTACTCATTAAATGAGCTATTCCTTTATCAAAATAAATAGTTACATGATTATTATAGATACCATTATGACTTACTCCCGTCACCGATGGTCTAATTTTACTACCCAAAAGCTTTTGACATATTCGAGCACTATAACTAAATCGCTGATCTTTTTCTGCCCTTACATATTGTATTAGTTCACCATAAGTAGGAATGCTTTTAATTATGGCTCTTCCTCGCTCAACTTGATAAGTACCGGAATCATTTCCATGCATATTATACAAACTTACACTAGAGTGTCTAGTTAAATTGGTCCCGTCTCTATCGTAAACAACTGGAGGAATATAGGTAAAGTCATCCCCCGGCTTTACTTCCCCCACTTCTTCTAATTCTACAAATTGATCATCCATAGAAATATATGCTGTTAAATCTTTAATTGGACGAACATCTGTAATTTGATTACGTTGCAAATAAATAGTTTCTAATTGATAAAGATTATTCAACGGACTAATATCTTTTATTTTATTATCACTAAGATACAGATATTCTAATTTTGAAAGTTGCGATATCGGTTCTATATTTTCAATCTGATTGTTATTTAAATTCAGCGCAGACAAATTGGAAAATTTAACAACATCATTAATATCCTTTATATTATTATTAATTAAATCCAATGTCTTTAAATTCACTAAATTCTCTAGGATAGACAAATCTTCAAAGTCGTAACCGATAACTCTTAAGTATTCTAAATTAGTTAGATTAGATAAGAAGCACAAATCTCCTGTATTATACTCATAACCTAATGACCTTAAATTACTTAATGAAGATAGATTTAGTTTTTCTGGTTCTAATTCACAATTAGATATCACCAGTTGCTCTAATTTACTAAATCCGTTCGTAAAATCAACATTAAAAATACTACTATCGGAGATATCAATATAAGATAAATTAGGTAGCCCATTAAGTATATCTATACCCTCTATTTCTTTTGCCCCCCTTAAGATAAAACCTCCTAAGTTTTTAGCATGCTCCAATCCCGTTAAATCAACTTTATCCTGAGCCCAGATAGTCAAGCTTTCTAATGAGTTTAATATTTGCGGCGTAATCGGTACATCATCATCAATATCTAATTCATTTCGAACTGCTTGATCCACAGTGTAATCTGGAAGTGTAACCGTTTGTATAGGGGCATCTGAATTAATAATAACTTTCTGTGTTACAGTAACAGTTCCATTAAAACCACTATCATACCGGTATGTTATTTCTCCCATGGTGTTTTCTGCTGTATATACAGTAATACTCGCCTTGTTATCTATAACATCAAATGTTCGAGTTCTTTTTCCATCATAAAGGGAGATGTAATTTATGTTTTTCCTATTTCCATTTCTATCTTTTAGGTCAATAACCTCGTAATCTATTTTTTTCTCCTCTTCAATTATTAAAGTATCTAATTGGATTTCTTGAATACCTTCGCTAAAATTTTCAAGATTTTTCAAGCTTTGTATTGGAGAAAAATCAGCTATTTGATTCCCGCTAATTTCTAAACACTCTAAATTAACCAGAGTCGTCAACGACGAAATATCTTTTATATCATTCTCACCTAAATACAATACCTGCAGATTTAAATTACTTTTCAACGGTGAAATATCTTTTATGTTATTCCCATCTAAATACAGTACCTGCAGATTTAAATTACTTATTGATCTCAAATCTGTAATTTTGTTTTCTTGTAAATATAGTCTTTCTAGTGAATTTAATTCCTTTAGGGGAGTTAAATCACTAATCATATTTTTGGGCAAGCTTAATTCTTCTAAATTAATTGCGTTCTCAATCCCTGATAAATCAGTGATATTTTCATTATATCCATGTAATGAATGTAGATTCTGCATATCATTTGTTGTAATTTCACTGCTAGTGTCTATTCCAAGGCTGTTACAAATAAGCGCTTTCAAATTAGCATCTTTTATATTTACAATTTCTGTTGATTTCACACTCAAATTTTCTTCAAATGCATCATCGCTAATTGCATATATTGACACATTAGGTATAATACAGTTTAAAACCATAATTAAAATTAGATTAATTGATAAAATCCTTGTGAATTTTCTCATAATGATTCTTATTCCTCCACTAAATATTAGTACGCCATATCCCCTTATCAGGGATACCCATAATATTATTTTAACATAATAATTTCATTATATATTTTGATAAATTAAATTATAGATAATTTTGGGGAAGACCTAGTTCCACTTATCCTTATCGAAAATTATATAGATTTTAAGGTAATCACTTATTCTTAAACTCAAAAAATAATTACCAACACACTTCTAATCTGAAATAATCCACCGATGAAAGTTATCAATTAATTTGAAGAGGAATAAACTGAGGTTCTCTCATACCTTGAAGAGCTGACCATTTTATTCACCGGTTAAGAAAATCACTTGTACAGTCGAAGGACACATCCGGATCCAATACACGTTTATAAATCCGATACCGGAAACATAAAAAGGCAGCGCCCCCCTACCTAAGAGGGCTTACTGCCTTATTACAATACAAGCTTTGCGACGTTCTCCACATGTCTGGAGTGTATAGAGCATTCCATTGGTCAGATAGTTCATAATCTTTATTTACCGTTTCTTAAGTTAAATGAAAACATATTAGATTCGATTTTGAAGTAGAAATATGACAAAACAGTATTTATCTTTGAGCCAAAATAGCTATTTCTTACTTATAAAAAGACAACCTACTTAGGTTATCCTTTTTCATTAATGAACATTGAATTTCAAAAAAGTTGTTTAATAATTTTCTAATATCTCATTAGTTAATTCTAATAAGTATTGGAATGTCTTATTAGCCTTAATCAATTCATCATATAATAAACTTAATTTACTTCCGCTTGCATCACTTTCTGGTACATTTGGCTGTTGTGGATTCGGAACCGGACCTATTTGATCATGGCTATCTTGAGAACCACCTGATGAATGATCATTATTACTCCCATTATCTTGCGTGTTACTTCCTCCACCATTATCAATATCGCTATCATTTTGATTAGTATCACTCTGATTGAGATTGCCTTGCGAAACGCTAGATGAAACATCATTATTACCACTGTTACTTTGTGTCATATTCGCAGTACTATTTTCGGAATTACTATTTAGTGAACCACTTTCATTCTTATTCGTTTGATCACTATTTTCTTGAGCTACATTTTCTTCTCTATCTTTCCCCTCATCATTAGGTACTGTATTTGTAATCCCCTGTTCATCCTCAAGACTTTCATCTCTTGAGCAAGATTTAAATGAAAATAACGATACCAGTAACAATACCAATACAATTGCTATTACTACATTTGTTTTCTTAGAGCTCTTAGTAGTTGAACGATTATTTGCCATTATTCTACCTCTAATTCATTACTAACCTGGGGTGGCTCTTCTTGAACGGACTCTAAGCTTTGTATTTGTTCTTCTAATTCTTTTATATAGCTTTCTTGTTCTTGTTTATCTTGTTCTCGCTTCTCTAATTCTTTCTTTAAACGATTAACCTCTGATTCTAGACTATTACTATCCTCTTTATCAGTAGCTTCTTTTAACTTGGTGTACTCTTTATATAATTTCATATACTTATCTATGATTTTTTCCTCATTACGCGAAAAGGCTACTACTTTATCTTTTAAGATATTTATATCCTTTTCAATATTTTCTATTGGGGCAGAATCAAAAGCTGCCACTGAAGCTAAAACGGATGATGCTAGAACAGCACTGCCAACCAACCCAATTACAACACTAGCTAAAGTCTTACTCATCTTTTTCTCCCTTTATATCCAAATTTAAAATAAGGACTAATAAAATTAGTCCTTATTTTAATTATTATAGTGTTTTATTTTGTCAGCTCTATCGTCTTTACTTCGTTATTATTAGTAGTTACTGTAACGATAACCTTAGCCACATTATCTTTATTTAGAGTTGTGGTATAAGTTTTTCCAGCCTTTAAATCATTCGAATAATTATTGGATGGTACGTTAGTGCCTTTACCATATTTGTTACCTTGGGAGTCATTTAAGTATCCAGCCCAAGATTTATTTTTGGTTTGTACTGTATCTCCATTAGCATCAATAAACTTAACGACGATATTCCCTTTTGATGATAAAAGGCCTAGATTTATATCTTCTTTTGGCGTTATATCAACTTGGGTATGTCCTGCATAGAAATGCGCTTTTGCTGTTGCTATTTTTTCTTCCGCAACAATCTCTCCATCTAATCCTGGTAGAGAATCTGCACTTGTCATCGTATAACTATTTGCTACCTCAACAGCTTTATTTGATTGTATTTCTAAACCTTCAATTGCTGCATTAGCTAATTTTAATTGCCCTTCTAGTCTTGCGATTTCCGCCTGTAATTCTGCTTTTTCAGCATCTGACGAAGTTGTATTATTTTTTAATTGTTCTTCTAATTCAGCAATTTTTGTTTGCGCGTCTTCTCTTAACTTATTATATTTTTCAACTAATGCAGCATCATTTTGAGCAAATTCTTGTATTTTTGATTTTAATGCTTCGATGTTATT
>NZ_PKOZ01000001.1:905930-1002129 GCF_002946355.1 Pradoshia eiseniae | reverse complement strand
TTAGCTAATTCTGCTATCCTTAGTAGTTTTGTTTCCATTTATTATCCCTACCTCTGTGTGTAGTAAATGTGTCCCTAGTAAGGGCAATAACTGGTAGCTAGCCTTTCCTCCATTGGCATTACCCAACTTCATTGGTACTACGCTGCTATCCGACTCCCTACCCGGCATTTGGCTTCCTTACTTGTTATCGCTTGTACACCATACTCTTCTAATAGACAGAAAAGACCGGTAGGGTCTCCCGAGTTGCCGTATCATATCCATGTATGACGTGCCAAGGTCTCTGACTCCAGAGAGATTTTATCTTTCTCGCCTTTAACAAAAGATAAAATATTGCTTTCTGCACGCAGGTAAGGCATCAGCCCTCTCAGTTTACTAACGTTTATGGAGCTCAATCCCTTCAACCATTTGGCTTTCGGCCCGCCACCTAACTGTCTACGCTTAAAGACCAAAGTTACCTTTGGCCCTCCAAGACTCGCTACGAGCGAATGGCTAGTTCTTACTCGGCGGGAATCCCACCCGCTATATGATACGACCTAGGCTCGGCCGCACACCCGCCAATTAATTCAATTAGACCAACCATCATCGCCATGAAAAAACCTGGTTTAACATCGATTGATTCTAACCACCCTGCCGTCCCGCTTAAGCCTGCTCCGCCAAACCAGCCAAACAGCTTTTGCGCTCCATGCGCCAGGAACAACCCGCCGACAATCAGCCTCACAATAAGGAGCCCTAAGTCTTCCATCCATCATTTCCTCCCCTGCTTCTTTAGCAGATAGGAGCTGTGCCGCAATGAAAACAAGAGATAGCCCTATCGTTTATTCCTATCCTAATTGTCCAAATGAACGGATGTCAATAAGTGCCTGTCCTTGAGAACAACCATGATCAGCGGCAAACATAGTACGCAAGCAATTGCTGTACCTCAGAAATGCTTGCTCCTTTTTTAAAGGTCTTTTCAATCGGGAGGTCTGCTCCAGATAACCAAATTTTCAATTCGGAATCCAGGTCAAACGTTCCCGCTGTCTCTGTGCTGAAATGAGTGATGCTTTTATATGGAATGGAATGGTATTCTACCTTCTTGCCGGTCATTCCTTGGACATCCACGAGAATCAAGCGATGCTCCGTGAACACCATCATATCCCGGATTAATTTATAGGCCTGATTGACTTTCTCCTCCGGAAAAAGAATGTCCTTTAACTTCTCTTCTGCTTCTTCTGTCTTCATATTGGAGGAATTGCCTAAAAACGCATCTAAATAACCCATATCTCTTCACTCCTTTTTCTTTTATTTTACCTCAAGCCATACAAAACTTGTACCAAACCGGCGTCCTCTCATCTTTTTATCCTCATCCTTTACCTTAGCTGTATATGAGCGCAATTGTTGTATAAAATTTCACAAAAGATTAATCTAAACATACTAGTGTATAGGGAGCTGAATATATGGACAACTATTATTTGGCAGTAACATATGATGTATGTGAGCATAATGACTTATGTATCGATATGAACCAATATCGAATAGATCCATCTAAGGATATGGATGAACAAATAAAGCAATGGGCCAAGGTGGATGTTGCTCCCTTAGTGAAAGTTTTCTCATCCGAAACAAGTACTTTTAAAGAGTATACATTGTATAAAGAATACATCTTTAAGGAATTTGAGTGCGGGTGTAATGATAATGACTAGCCAAAACTATGCCTCTATTCTTCATGGGGCTTAAATATTGCAGAAATTCCAAAGAAAAAAGACAGGATGAAATAATCCTGTCTTTTTTCTTTTCCGTTCATTAAACCATCACCTTGCAAATATCGTTCGTAAATTCTACCGGGTCTTCGATGGTCAAACCTTCGATAATCAATGCTTGATTGTATAGCAGCTTTGTATATAAATCAAGCTTTTCCTTGTCATGTTCATACGCATTCACAAGTGATGTGAATACCTCATGGTTGGGGTTGATTTCAAGGATTTTCTCCGCCTTGACGCCAGGATTATCCGGCATCGCATTCAGCACCTTCTCCATCTCAATCGTAATTTCCCCTTCTGTTGACAGGCAAACCGGGTGCGATTTCAGGCGCTTAGATGCGCGTACATCCTTCACGCTTCCGGAAAGCGTTTTGGCCATATGGGCGAATAGGTCTTTATGCTCCGCTAAGTCTGCATCTTTCCCATCATCCTTATTCTCTTCCTCAAAGCCTAGGTCTCCGCTTGAAACGGATTTGAATTCCTTCTCCTTGTAGTTCATGAGCATTTTGATGGCAAATTCATCGATATCTTCTGTCAGATAGAGAATTTCATAGCCTTTATCTGCCACCATTTCCGTCTGCGGCAGCTTATCAATGCGATCATAAGACTCACCAGTCGCATAATAAATATACTTTTGGTCCTCACTCATTCTTTCGATGTACTCATCAAGCGTCACGAGTCTCTTCTCCTTAGATGAGTAGAACATGAGCAGGTCTTGAAGCATGTCCTTATTGGCGCCGAAATCACTGTATACGCCAAACTTGATTTGCCTTCCGAATGACTTGTAGAAGCTTTCGTATTTCTCACGGTCATTTTTCAGCAAGGACACCAATTCATTCTTAATTTTTTTGTTGATATTCTTCGCGATCAGCTTCAATTGGCGGTCATGCTGCAGCATCTCGCGGGAGATATTGAGGGAAAGGTCCTCTGAGTCCACCATCCCTTTCACGAAGCTGAAATAATCAGGCAGGAGGTCCGCACATTTTTCCATAATAAGTACGCCATTGGAGTACAGCTCAAGCCCTTTCTCAAATTCCTTTGAATAATAGTCAAACGGAATGTTTTCTGGAATGTAGAGAATCGCATTGTATCGGATTGTCCCATCAACATTGATGTGAATATGCTTTAATGGCTGATCGAACCCGTAATGCTTTTCATGATAGAAGTTTTGATAATCCTCATCCGTAAGCTCGCTTTTATTCTTTTTCCAAATCGGCACCATGCTATTGATGACCTGTTCCTCGATGATTTGCTCATATTCATCGGTCGAGCCCTCTTTTAGCTTGCTCTCAGTCACATCCATCTTGATTGGATAGCGGATAAAATCAGAGTATTTCTTAATGATCTCTTTCAGACGGTATTCCTCTAAGAATTGGCCGTAATCTTCCTCTTCTGTGTTCTCCTTGATCGTTAAGATGATCTCCGTACCGACCTTTTCCTTCTCGCAAGGGGTGATTGTGTAGCCATCAGCCCCCTTGGATTCCCAGCGATAAGCCTCATTGGAGCCGATTGCCTTACTAGTAACGGTGACAACATCAGCAACCATGAAGGCGGCATAGAAGCCAACACCAAATTGGCCGATGATATCATGGCCGTCTTTGCTTTCGTTCTCCTTCTTGAAGGCTAATGAGCCGCTTTTGGCGATAACCCCAAGATTCGTTTCAAGCTCCTCTTGCGTCATGCCAATACCGGTGTCTGTAATGATTAACTGACGTTTTTCCTTGTCAGCACTCACTTTTATGTAATAGTCTTCCTTATTAAACGTTAAATTCTCATCCGTTAATGCCTTGTAATACAGTTTATCAATGGCGTCGCTCGCATTCGAGAGGAGCTCACGTAAAAAGACTTCACGCTGTGAATAGATGGAGTTAATCATCATTTCGAGCAAACGCTTTGATTCAGCTTTAAATTGCTTCTTCGCCATATTTTTTGCACCCTTTCCGTATTCTTCTAGCACTCTATTCCTACAAGTGCTAACATTTTTTAATTATCACAAATTTATTTGTTTTGTCAATAACACTTGGTCGAATAAACCATACCAGAATACAAATACTATCCACGAATTCTAAATAGGGGGTGCCATATATATGCCTAATCTTAATGAACTTGAGCTACAAAACCTTCGTCATCTCATTGGCGGACATGCAACAATCGCCAATAAATTGGATTATTATGCTCAGCAAGTAACCGACCAGGGGATTGCTGCACAGCTTCGAAATGATGCACAGGATGCGCGCAAAAATAAAGAAAATTTAATGACCTTTCTATAATGGAGGATGATACAGATGCAGGAAAAAGATATCGTCAGTGACTACTTATCATGCTTAAATGGTTCCTTGGCAAGCTATGCAGGAATCATTGCCCAAACCGAAAATGAAGAATTGCGCAAGACTATCCAGCAAATGCGTGACCAGGATGAAGCCCGTCAATATGCCGTGTTTTCCATAGCGAAACAAAAGGGCTATTATATCCCAGCGGAACAAGCTACACAGGAAGAGATCAATACGGTGAAAAATCAATTCGCACAAGGGTAAGATGATAAGGACGGCTTCGTGCTGTCCTTTTTGCATTTATAAAAAAAGAGGCAAAATACTTTGCCCCTCGCACATTAATCACATAATACTTTTACGACTGCTTTTCTTACAGATTCTGGCTGTTCAACACAAACACCCGGCATATGGGCATCCTGCGGCATAAATACGGCAAAACAACCTTCTTTTACAATAAGATGATTGCCATCACCCTTCAAGAACATCACATCATTCTCTTTTTGCTCCTCGACTACCTCTGTTTCTTCTTTATTCGTATAGACCATTCTTTCTGCGCCTTTAATGACATATTGGATATCGGTATATTGGTAATGCGCCTCTAATCGGCAGTCTTCAATGAGCTTTGTATCGTATTCCTGAATCATCACAAAGACCTTATCATCCTCAATCTCATACTTTCCTGTCGGTAAAGCATGCAAGTCGTTTTCCATTAAGAAAGCAAAGCCTTTCTTCAGTCTTGGATGCACTCCATTATATAATGAAGCGTTCGATAATTGATCCATAATCATGTATGTAGCCTCCTAGTTGTCTTTTTATATTTGATGAAAATAGTAACAAAAACAATAATAGTGCTTTAAACACTTGTATACAAGTGTGATTTGTGTGGTGGAACAGAATAGTACTATTTTTAACCTCTTTTTTCTTTTTTGATACTTACCAGTTGATTTTAAATATATTTCTTGTTCAAGTCTAATTCTTAGTAATTTTATCTGATTTATATTATATTCAGCTTATAATGACAATATTGGAGTGAATGAATGATGAACAAGATCCCGCTAATTGTTTCAACTGAATGGCTTGAGGAACACCTAAATGACCCAAAGTTGAGGGTTATTGATGCTACCACTTTTATGAAGCCCTTGCAGGATGGGGGAATCACCCTGTCATCCGGTAAGGATTCATACAACGTGGGACATATCCCTGGCGCTGTTTATGCAGATCTATTGCATGACTTATCTAACCCGGGATCAAATCTTCCTTTCACTTTACCTGAGCGTGATGCTTTCGTTCACCATATGGAGAATCTTGGTATCGGGGATAAAGACACCTATACGGTGATTTATGACCAGGGTGCACTTGTAGGTGTTTCTGTGGAAGCACCGCAATGGGCAGCAAGATTAAGATGGCAGCTAACATATGAGGGCTTTGAAAACATTGCTGTTCTCGAGGGCGGATTACAAAAGTGGAAGGAAGAAGGACGTCCTCTTTCTAATGCCACAGACGTATACCCGAAGGCTGATTTTAAGGGAGAGCGCAAGAAAGAAATGCTTGCAACCATGGAGGATGTCATTAAGGCGATGGATGATGATTCCGTTATTCTCATCAACAGCTTATCTCCTGAGGATTTTAAGGGAGAAACAGATACGTACCCGCGGAAAGGCCATATCCCTGGAAGTGTAAACGTCTTCTTTGGCTGCCATGCCAATCCCGAAACGAAGACTATTCTTCCAAATGAAGAGCTGAAGAAGAATTTTGAGAAAACGGGTCCCCTTGATTCAGATAAAAGGGTCATTACCTATTGCGGAGGCGGCATCGCTGCCACCTGGAATGCCCTCGTTTTAGAACAGATTGGCGTTAAGAACATCGCCGTCTATGACGGGTCATTGAATGAATGGGCCTCAAGAGAGGATCTTCCCCTCGTCACTGGCAGCAAATAAGCTGAACGATAAAAAGAGATGGATGCAAGCAAGGCATTCCATCTCTTTTTAGTTTGTTTACATAATATAATTATAATCAATTTATATCTTATGATAAAAAAGATTCCGTGCAGAACTTCAACTCCTCTGCCATTTGGTCAATATCAGCAGAAAGCGAGCGATCTGAATTTACGTATGCCACCCTCTTGCGCAGATGGTCATAAAGCCTTCTAGTGTTGGGTGCTAATTTATCGACGCCCCTGAAGTCAGCGGCTTGGGCGGCGCATATCCATTCAATCGCGAGAACTTTACGTGCATTTTCGAGGATGCTTAGTGCATGTCTCGCAGCTGTAGCCCCCATGCTGACATGGTCTTCCTGATTAGCCGAGGAGGGAATCGAATCGACGCTTGATGGATGAGAGAGCACTTTATTCTCTGAAACGAGTGATGCAGCGACATATTGTGTAATCATTAACCCGGACTCAAGTCCCGGATTCGGGCTTAAAAAGGGCGGCAAATCATTTAATTGGGGATTTACTAGTCTTTCAACTCGCCTTTCCGATATATTAGCAAGCTCAGAGATGGCAATACCAAGGAAATCCATTGCAAAGGCTAGCGGCTGTCCGTGGAAATTACCGCCTGAGATGACTTGGTCAGTCTCCGGAAAGATTAACGGGTTATCGGTAGCGGAATTGATTTCAGTGGTAAGCTTATCCTCCACATAGGAAAGCACTTGCTGAATCGCCCCATGAACCTGTGGAATACATCTCAATGAATAGGCATCCTGAATTCTAACCTCCCCTTGCCTTGTCATCAGCCCGCTGCCATCTACATAAGCACAAATCCTTTTGGCAACATCCTGCTGCTCCTGAAAAGGACGCACCACATGTGTCATCGGCAAGAATGGATCCAAAACGCCGCGCAATCCTTCAAGGGTCAAGGATGCGATACCATCCGCATATTCAGCCAATCTCTTTCCTTCCAGGTAGGCAAGCACACCAGTCGCTGCCATAGCCTGTGTACCATTTATCAAAGCGAGTCCTTCTTTCGCCTCAAGCCTGATTGGATTAAGCCCAGCCTTCTGTAAGGCAACCAATCCTGGATATCGTCTGCCATGATAATAGGCCTCGCCCTCCCCAACCAAGACGAGTGCCAAATGGGACAATGGAGCGAGATCCCCGCTTGCTCCAAGTGAACCCTTGCTTGGAATTACCGGATGGACACCCTTGTTAAGGCAATCAATCAATAATTGGATGAGTTCCTTTCGTACGCCGGAATACCCCTTAGCCAATGCATTCGCGCGGAGTAAGAGCATTAGTCTTGTAACAGGTTCTGAAACCGGTTCTCCTACCCCACAGGCATGAGAACGAATCAAGTTTACCTGCAAATCTCTTACATGCTCGTTTGAGATGGTCGTCTCACTCAGTTTACCGAAACCAGTATTTAGACCATAAACAATATTGCCTTCTTCAAGCTTTTTTTCTACTAAGTTCCTGGCGTCAAAAATACCTTTGTCCGCCTTTTGTGAAATGCTGACCTGTTCATCTTTATATAAAACTCTTTCAATCTCTTTAAGACTCAAGGTATTTCCATCAATGTAAATCATCTCATGACCCCCTCTGTCTATATCTAGACATATAAAAGGCTATATCAGAGACCAGTCTTGATATAGCCCGTGGTGTGCTTGTTTGTCCATATAATGAGAAGAATGACTCTTGCCTATCCTTTCCCCATACATGCGTATGCAGGAAGAGTGAGAATAGACTATCCTTGTTCAGCCCTTATTCATTATTCTTCCAGTCATGAACTGAAGCCATGCATGTACGCCTATCCGGCAAGTCTCTTCAATTCTTGAATCACGTGAAGGATCTAGGCAGACAAAGTCAATATGCTTCACGGCCGGAGATTTACCGATTGAAAGCAGCCCTTCAAACAGCTCCTCGGTTCGCATCCCCCCAGGTGTTGCGGCCGGTACACCAGGTGCAAAGGATATATCTAAAACGTCCATATCAACCGTGACATAAACCAGATCTGTCTCGGACGAGAGCCGCTTTAGCTCTTGTTCTATTAGCCTGGATACACCTATTTTTCTAGTTTCTTTCATAGAATATGTCTTGATTTGATGCCTCTTCGCATATTCAACAAGCTGTTTAGTATTGTAGTATCCATGCAGACCGATATTGACGATATGCTCTCCTCTTACGACTCCACCCTCGATTAGCTGGCGGATTGGTGTCCCATTAGCAGGCCCGTACTCAGCCGGATCCCGTACATCCAGATGGGTATCAAGCTGCAAGATCCCAATCGTTTGATTTGGCTGACTTCTTTTGAGCCCACGGATAGCACAAGCTGTCGTGGAATGATCGCCTCCAATCATGCAAAGGGTTGACTTCGGGAAAGTCTGATTCAAGGCATACGCGGCGATTTCAATCCTCCGGTGTGATTCAGCCACATCTGTCGTGTGCATGAGTATGTCCCCTGCATCAGCGACTGAATAGGAAGTCAGGTCAATCTCTTCTTCAAAGTTATAAGCGGCAAATTGTTTCCAAAGCCTGCGAAAAACCTCTGGATAAAGGGATGCGCCTGAAACACTAATAGATGATTTTGATAATGGGGCACCATAGAGAATGCACTCAGGCACTGATTCTACCTCGTTTATCCTTTGGACCCAATCATGCACATAACCGGATGGTTCAAGTGAATCATTCCAGGACCAATTCGGCTCACGGAGCCAATTATCTGCCAAATCCATTTATGACAAGCTCCCCTCTTTTCCAAACGGAATGAATATGATTAACGCCAAAGAAATATTGAAGCTCACGGTATGAGCTGACATTCCATAAGGCAAGATCAGCCTGCTTCCCCTCCTCAATACTGCCAATACGGTCTTCTCGATTAATCGCACATGCCGCATTATAAGTTGCGGCAGTCAAGGCTTCAGCCGGTGTCATCTTCATCAGTAAGCAGGCTAGATTCATGACTAGCGGCATGGAAACCGTTGGGGACGAACCAGGGTTACAATCGGTTGAGATTGCAACAGGGACTCCCAAATCAATCATCGTCCTAGCATCCGCTGGTTTTTCACCTAAGAAAAGCGCAGTTGCCGGAAGTAAGCAGGCAATGACGCCTGCCTCTGCCATTGCCTTCATTCCAGCTAACTCCGTCTTTAACAAATGCTCCGCTGAAATGGCTTCAAGCTGGGCTGCAAGTTCCGCTCCCCCTGTGGCGACAATCTCATCCGCATGGATTTTTGCTCTTAATCCGGCTTTTTTCCCTGCCAGCAAAATTCGCCTCGATTGCTCAATCGAAAAGACATCCTTCTCACAAAAAACATCAATGAATTCAGCCAAATCTTCTGCCATGACAGCGGGAATCATTTCATTTATGACTGACTCGACATATCTCTCCTCCCGGCCGGCGAAGGATTTCGGAATGGCATGTGCCCCCATAAAGGTTGATACGATATCGATTGGATGCTGTTCGTTTAATTCCCGCATGATCCTCAATTGCTTCAGTTCTGTATCAAGGGCAGTCCCATAACCACTTTTGCCCTCAATCGTCGTCACCCCATGGTGAAGGAAAAGGTCAAGGCGGTTACTTGATTCTTTTAACAGTTGACTATATGGGGTATCATCCGTTTTCTTGGCTGTAGAATGAATACCGCCGCCTGCATTCATGATTTCCATATAGGTATAGCCTTGCAGGCGCCTCTCAAATTCCTCTTCTCTGCTGCCTCCATAGACAAAATGGGTATGCGGATCAACCAGCCCTGGTGTAATGAGACGACCGCCTGCATCTATGACATCCGCTTCTTCCATTCTAGATTCATACTTCTCTTTGATCTCTATGGTTGTTCCGACAGCCTCTATCCTTCCCTTTTCAACCCACACACTCCCGTTATTTATAAGGCCAAGGTCGTTCATATCTTCCCCTATCCTCGGACCTGTTTGCGCAGACTTTAATGTGGCAAGTTCACCGATATTCTGAATCCATACAGGCCGGTTATTCATACTGTTCAGCTCCAGAATCGAGCATTGGCATGTGAATGCCTTTATCCTTAGCTGTCTTGATAGCGCTTTCATAACCTGCGTCTGCATGCCTTACTACACCAAGACCAGGGTCTGTGGTGAGAACTCGATCAAGCTTTTCAGCCGCCTGCTTTGTTCCATCTGCGACAATGACCATTCCCGCATGAATGGAATAGCCCATACCGACTCCGCCGCCGTGATGAACAGATACCCAGGAAGCACCGCCACTCGCATTTATCAAGGCATTTAGAATAGGCCAATCAGCTATTGCATCAGAGCCATCCTTCATCCCTTCTGTCTCCCGATTAGGGGAGGCTACAGAACCAGCATCCAGATGATCTCGTCCAATAACGATAGGTGCCTTTAATTCACCCTTTTCGACCATTTCATTGATCAGTGCGCCGAATCTAGCCCTTTCACCATAACCAAGCCAGGCAATCCGTGCGGGCAGTCCCTGGAATTTGATATTCTTTCTCGCAAGCCTTATCCATTTGCATAAAGATTCATTCTCTTTAAATTCTCTCAATATCAATTCATCTGTTTTAAAAATATCCTCGGGGTCTCCTGATAAGGCAACCCATCGGAAAGGTCCTTTCCCCTCACAAAATTGCGGACGGATATAGGCCGGAACAAAACCAGGAATGTCAAAAGCCTCTGCAACTCCGGCATCCTTGGCAGCCTGGCGGATATTGTTCCCGTAATCAAAGGCAACTGCCCCCTTTTCTTTCATAGAGAGCATAGCCTTTACATGAACCGCCATAGAGGCGGTAGAGCGATTCTGATATTCTTTCGGATTGTCCCTTCTAAGCTGGGCAGCTCCCTCTAACGTCATCCCGCTTGGGATATACCCATATAAAGGGTCATGTGCCGAGGTTTGATCCGTAATGACATCAGGAATAAATCCGCGTTTGACCATCTCTGGCAGAATGTCTGCCGCATTTCCGTAAAGACCGATGGAAAGAGGCACTTTATCCTGCTTTGCCTTTTTAGCCATCCTTATCGCTTCATCTAGAGAAAATGTTTTCTTATCAGCGTATTTTGTCTCAATTCTGCGGTCAATCCGTTTTTCATCGGTCTCTATGGCTATGCAAACTCCGCCATTCATCGTGACGGCCAACGGCTGAGCTCCTCCCATACCGCCAAGACCAGCTGTTACCGTAATAGTGCCGGCAAGTGTTCCGCCAAAATGCTGTCTGGCGCATTCAGCGAATGTCTCATATGTGCCTTGAACGATTCCTTGGGAACCTATGTATATCCAACTGCCTGCCGTCATCTGTCCGTACATCATGAGACCCTTCCGATCTAGCTCACGGAAGACATCCCAGCTCGCATAAGCAGGAACAAGATTTGAATTAGCGAGCAGCACACGAGGAGCATGCTCATGAGTGCGAAATACAGCGACCGGCTTTCCGGACTGAATCAATAAAGTCTCGTCATTATCAAGAGATTCGAGGGACTTAATAATTGCCTCAAAAGCATGCCAGTTTCTCGCTGCCTTCCCGGTACCTCCATATACAATCAGATTAGTGGGATTCTCAGCAACATCTTCATGCAAATTATTTAAAAGCATGCGAATAGCAGCCTCCTGCTGCCAGCCTTTCGTATGCAGCTCAGGACCGCTATAATGCTCATAAAGATTTATATGCTTGATCAATTTCACTCTGCCTCCTAGTCATTTTTCATAATCTCTATTAATAGTTCTCTCATTAACTATCTATATTCAAGTCCTACAAAAATACATTTCCATCATTTAAATCTTAGAGAAAGATGAAAGAGAGCACTCTTATCCGTCAGATAGGATTCCCAGAATAAGATAAAGAAAAGACCATCGGTATTGTTATAAAAACGATAACTTTATGCATGCGAGATTGGTCTATCCCCTTGAATACAGCCGATCTGTAAGCAATGCTTAGTTAGGCGCAATGATAATGGAATCTGGCAAATGAATATAAAAAGTGGTCCATTCTGGTAAGGATGTGCACACCAAATAGCCGTCATAGCTCTCAATAATCTTTCGGCAAACATACAGACCTATCCCTGTGCCCAATTCCTTGGTTGTATAAAACGGTTCAAAAATAGATTCAATGTTTTCCTTTTCAATCATAGGGCCATTATTGGAAAGACTTATGATAATCTGGTGATTTCTAATAAAAGCCTTCACATTAATGATTCTCTCATAAGCTACATTCTTCAATGCATCTATTGAATTCACAAATACATTTAAAATGACCTGCTTCAAGCCATTTCTGCTCGCTTTTATCATAAGATCATCCGCTACATCAATATTGACCTTAACATTTGTATCCACTATGCTGGCATAGCTTAATTGCTTGATTTCTTCAATCAGTTGCCTAATGGATATATCAACGATTAAGTCCTCATTAAATTCGGCCTTCGAGGTATGCAGGAATTGGGTGATGCGGAAATTCAGCTGATTTAGTTCATAATCCATGATGTCCAAATATTTCATATCCGGATATTCCTTTTTCAAAATCTTATTGAATCCCATCACCGCAGTCAGCGGATTGCGAAACTCATGAACAAAGCTTGAGGATATTTGACCAAGCAGCGCCAGTTTATCTTTGTGATTTTCATTAATGAAAGTATTCTTTTCATCAATCACCTTATTGGCAAGATGAGAATACGTAGAAACAAGCTCGTGACTAAAGATATCAAATTGCCGATTCACATCATTGATGACGAGTTGAAGGTTATCGACTGGTATATCCAGCGTCAAGATGAAATTGGTAATGACGCGCCTGCCTTGATTGATGTTGTATAATACATCACCAATATTAATCCTGTTCATCCGTTCAGTTGCGACCTTTTTGGCCATCTCTCTAACAGCAGTCTCTGACAGCTTGCCGTTGATAGTATCAATCATCTGGCTAAACATGAGGTGACGCGCGTTATCCATCTCATCGATTGATTCATCTGCAGCATTCATTTTGATGGAATTCAGCCATTCCTCATACAGCCTTCCCTCTTCCTTAGTCATCCACCTTTCAACTTGCTCGATATATTCATTGTGTTTTACTAATATGGGCTCCATTTCTTTCTGACCACCATTTCACTTTCTCAATTTATATTGAATTTATAATTCGACATAGTCATTTAATATCCTCTACAAAATTAGAAATATTTAGAAATTGAAATATTGTCATGATAAAGTAAAAATCCTGTTAAGGCATCTATTATGCCAACAAAATAATTGACATATTTATGCAATGGCGTAATATCAATTTATAGCATATAAGGCAGGTGACAACCGTTCTTGGCAATGACTATAAGGGGATATCCTATTCCATTTAGAACAGCCGCAATGAACAATCAAACTATGAAAATGTTCAAGATTTTGATTCAAACCGCTCTTTTATTTATCTTTTACTACATTGGGGTATGGCTCCAAGAAACGCTAAATCTTTTAATTCCAGGCAGTGTAATTGGGATGATTCTTTTGTTTTTACTTCTAGTATTCCGTATCCTTCCTCAAAAATGGGTGGATGAGGGCTCCGCCTTCTTGACAGGAATCCTTCCTCTATTATTTGTACCTGTATGTGTAGGGATTATGAAATATGCGAATCTATTTTCTGTAGAGGGAGGCATCATTGTATTTGTCATTTTGATAAGCACACTGATGACGCTAGCGATTACCGGAGGCGTCAGCCAATTTGCTGCCAGAGTCCTTACGAATAGGAGGCTTGGTGAGTAATGAATCAATTCCTGACAGCTCTAATTGTTATCATTTTCACTGTGGTCGTCTTTCTTTTTATGAAAAAGCTCTATTTATCCTATCCGCTCACCTTGCTTACACCCATCCTGACATCTACGATACTGATTGTGGTTATACTGAACTTATTCGGCATTTCTTATGACACATATATGATTGGCGGCTATTGGATGAATCAATTGCTGGGTCCGGCAATTGTCGGATTAGCCTTTCCACTATATAGCCAAAGAAAGATACTCGCAGATAATAAATACGTGATATTAAGCGGGGTCATATGCGGGGTTATTGCGGGCATGGCAAGCGGAATACTGCTCGCTTTGGCGGCGGGAATTAATGAGCGTGTCCTCTATTCCATATTGCCAAAATCGTTTACGACCCCAATTGCGATTGAGCTCTCCAGCCAAGCTGGCGGCATCCCCAGCATGACGGCGATCTTTGTGATGTTTGCCGGGTTGACCGGAGCTGTCCTTGGCCCTCAATTCCTGCGGCTTATCAGGGTTACAAGCCCTATCAGCATTGGAATTGCGATGGGATGTGCCTCCCATGCAATCGGTACATCCAAGACGTCAGAGCTCGGTCTGACAGCTTTTTCAATGAGCTCTGTGTCGATGACATTAAGCGCAGTTATAGGATCATTTTTAAGTCCTGTCATTTTATTGCTGTATCACTCATTCGCCGGTTAAAAGATGACAGAAAGGCCTAATCCTATCAGATTGGGCCTTTTCTTTACTCTTCTCCTGCAGTCATCCATTCCTTAAAGGCTTTATTTTTCTTCTCTAAAGTGTGCAGCTTTTTCATAACGCCCTTTTGCTGGTTCTCAATATCTGCCAGCTTTCCTCTATAACGCTGCTTTTCTATTAATTCTTTCTTCTTCATTTCTGTGAGTCTCTCTATGGCAGCGTAACACCTTTTAATGTTTTTCTTTTCCTCATTCTTAAAATCATTCTCTGAATTAATGATTTCTTCAACCATTTGATTCAATAATTGATCGCATCTTTTCTTCTCAGACAGAACATCAAGTGAGGCAGTCATATTTAATAGTTTCGTTGAAACCTGTTTTACGACACTGGTCTCTAATCGATCTGAGCGCTTTAAGGCTTCAATTTCCAAGATGGACTTCTGACTTTTTTCATATTGCTTAGAGAGTTCATTGAAATGGTCTGATATATTGAGAGCCTGCGTGTCAATATACATTAACGCTGTCTTGATTTCCTCCTTCTCCTCAAGAATCATCTGGTTTTCCAGTTGGATTCTTTTCTCAATCTCCGTTAATTTCTTCTCGGCTTTCTGCATAGAATAGCTTGTTTCAATATGCTTCATCTCCAGCAGATTTGAATCGAGATGCAAATCCTTATAGGCTGTATAGCGATTCTTCCATAAATCAATCAGCCTTTCGCCATCAGCCGTTTCCTGGATACCCGCCAGGTAAGGATAGGAAATCTGCAAAAGAAAAAATGGCATTAGTCTCTTCTTGATTGAATGATGATGATAATTGACGAGCAAGGCTCTTCCATTCAGAATTAAGGGATTGATCAAAAGAGATGACAAAAGAAAATCAGGATAAGGATCAGGCACCTCCGTCCGATTGGCGGATGCCTCTTCCTGCTTTTTCGATAGAAAATACACCATGGAAGGTATAGCCTCGAAAATCATTGGTCCTGCAATTGGCAGCAGCAGCTCCACACTCCCTTTTGTACCTTTTTCTATCAGCTTCGGCAGCACGCTTTCAGGAGAAGCCTCCTTTAACCTCAAGCTGCTTTTCAGCTTATCTCGCTGATGAATAGATAAGGAGTGCAGGCTTGAATAGAGTAACGTAAAATAGGTCGCCTGCCTATTCCTCGGCTCCTCCTTCACATAAAGATCCATTTCAGTTATCAAGCGATTCATCTGATACTGGAGCATTTGGTTAAGATTAGACTCATCCTTCGCATTTTTGACAAATGCTGCATAGAGCTTATCTTGTTTCACTAATTGCATGTGTACATCCAATACCAATTCCTCACATACTTCCTGTAGATGCTCTATGTTTTTTATATACAAATGATCTCTGCCCATTACTTGGCATAGCTCTTGCAATAGATCAAGCTGCACTTCTTCATCTTTCCGATTGTCTAATGCGGCAGCTTTTGACTTTACTTGTTCGGTCAAATAAGAGCCATCCTCTTTAGAGAGTATGGATTTTGATAACGTAGACAATAAATGGGATAATGACGTTTTTGCTAGAAATGAGTAAATAATACGGAGCTCTCTCCCTTTTAATGAAAGCAGGTTGCTCAATAACCGTTCACCATCCATGTGCATTCCTCCCTAATAGCCATAAATATGGATAAGCGTACCATAGCCCGGATGAAAATCTTGGAGGTTGTTGCTGTTAAACCTGGCGGATGAATGAAAGTTATCGGGTTTTTTTGACATATTTCATCTTTATTATTTTGATATTTTTGTTATTTGATATTTTCTGACGGAAAAGGGCGGATTTTCTCTATCTTGCTTAATTCCTTTGTCATTTTTTTGTTTGTTGTTTGGCTTTTCTGATACTTTCCCCGCCTTTTGACCATCCTATTCCCACTCATCCTACCTGTTGTCTGGGCAAAGGGTGGGCATTGCCTGGCTTCTCCCACTTTTCGGACACCCTATTCCCACCCTTCCTACCTGTAGTCTGGGCAAAGGGTGGGCATTGCCTGGCTTCTCCCACCTTTCGGACACCCTTTCCCCACCTTTCATACCTGTTGCCTGGGCAAAGGGTGGGCATTGCCTGGCTTTTCCCACCTTTCGGACACCCTTTTCCCACCCTTCCTGCCTGTTGCCTGGGAAAAAGGTGGGCATTGCCTGGCTTTTCCCACCTTTCGGACACCCTTCTCCCACCCTTCCTGCCTGTTGCAAAGGTTAAGATTGCCGCATCGTTTAATCCACCATGAGCCCAAACAAAAAAACTGACAGAAACATTGCATAAACAATGTTTCTGTCAGTTTGATTCCAGGTTATCTCTTTATTCCATCTCTTCATTCATTTTCTTTGAATGTCCAGCACATGATTCCATTGCATGGATTACGGCTGAGCGGAAACCGTGTTTTTCAAGCTCTGCCACTGCAGCAATGGTGGCGCCGCCTGGTGAGCATACCATATCTTTTAATTCAGCCGGATGGATACCAGTATCTAGTGCGAGTTTGGCTGAGCCAAGAATGGTTTGTTCGGCCATTCTAATAGCCTGTTTTCTTGGAATCCCCAATTTGACGGCTCCATCCGCCATTGCTTCGATCATCATGAAAATATAGGCAGGAGATGAACCGCATAGGGCGATAAAAGCGTCAAACTGCTTTTCTTCCATTACCTCTACCTCTCCGAACAAACGGAAATAAGCAGTCATCATTTCTAATTCAGATTCAAGCACATGCTCATTCGTACAGATTGCCGTCATGCCCTCCTGTACGAGAACTGGAGTGTTTGGCATGGTTTTGATAATTTTAGATGACTTTCCGAACCAATCATCCATTTGTTCCATATTAATTCCGGCAGCGATGGAAACAATGATTTGGTCAGATGTAATGACTTCTCTTATTTCCTTGATGATGCTCTCATATTGTGCTGGATTGACCGCAAGAATGATAATATCTGAATTCTCGACGACCTCCAGATTATTCAAGGTTACTCGGATAGGCCATTTTTTTCTTAATTCACGCAGTGATGATTCCGTTCGAACCGAGGCCATGATGGACTCCGCATCTATCTGTTCACTATTTACCAGGGCTCCAAGCATTGCTTGCCCCATGTTTCCGCAGCCGATAAATCCTATCTTTTTGTTCATAAATCCACCCAATCACTAAAAAATTTAACCTTATCGTACCATAATTGAGCGGGTACATGCTCATCTAATGTCTTTATGTCCTTTTCCTATCAGCTTCCCATAACGGGAAAGAGCAATAATCGGAAAAATATAATTGTAGCTTTCATAGATGATATAAAAACCTCCAGGCAAGCCGATTCCTGTTGGATATTGCGCGGCTCCTTCATGATGGTTAGTCTCATCCAGCAGGAAACGAGCTGCTTTTGCAGCGGCGGCTGTTTTTCCTCTTCCTCCGGCAATAAAGACGTCAAGCGCCCAGGCTGTTTGAGAAGGTGTAGAAAATTCCAGCTGCACATACTTCTTTTTTTCTGCGCTTATGCATGATTCACCAAAGCCGCCATCGTTTAACTGAATGGACTCTAGCCAGTCGAGCGCTTTTTGAATGGCTGGGTGCTTCGGACTAATGCCTGCTGCACATAATCCAGTCACAGCTGCCCAAGTCCCATAAATATAACAGACACCCCATTTGCCGTACCAGCTGCCATTTAGCTCCTGATGGCGGAAAAGCCAATTTACCGCTGCTTTTACATTCTCATTTTTATGAGTTTGATCGGCATAATTCCCGAGAAACTCTATGACTCTTCCAGTCAGATCAGCAGTTGAATCATCAATAAGGGCATCGGCCGCGTTTTCAATTGGCAGGTGGGCAAAGAGATAGTTATAGGCATCCTTCTCAAAGGCTCCGAATCCGCCATCATTATTTTGCATCTGCTTTAAATAGGCTGTTCCCTTACTCCAGGCTTTCCGATATGGGCCGCCTAGTTCCTTGCTTTTTGTCAGCGCCCTTAGAGCCGCCGAGGTATCATCATTATCCGGATTGAAATGATTGCTATCTGAAAATCCCCATCCCCCTGCAGCAGCATTTGGAGCATTGACTGACCAATCGCCCCTTTTCGTTTGCTGTTTCCGCATAAGATACCCAACACTCTTCTTTACCAAGGAATCATCCATATTTGAACCAGCTGTTTGCAAGGCATAGGACAACAGAGCCGTGTCCCAAACCTCTGAGGGGGAATTTTGAATATGAAGGCCAGACGAGGTTTGAACGGCATAGCTTTTTAGCCCATCAAATGCTTTCAGCAGGATGGGATGATCTTTCGGATATCCACATGCCAGTAATCCATAAATCATATAAAATGTTGCGGAGGCATAGCTGTATAATGTTCCGTTCTCCTCGATGCGGTCAACCATCAGCTTTTCTGCTGCTTGATAGCCCATTTTCCGGTAATGCAAGGGATTTAAATGAAGGGTCTTTATCTGTTGAATCAGGGAATCCGTTAAGCCTCTTTCCTCCCTGAACCACCCCCCTTTCTGATTATGAAAATAACTTTGGTCACCTGCATGCCGCATGGCAAAACGCTTATTCATGCAAATAATCATCGGGGTTAGGTGGACTCTAGCATAATTGCTGCAATGATACATGCTGAACGGGAACTTTGGAGGCAGCAAAAAGTAGGAGGTCGGAAATTTGAAATAGGAAGGGTAGGCATACATACCATTGATGGCCAAAAAGAGTTTTATCATAAAATGCGCCTTCTTCGGACCTCCATGCTGTTCAATGAACTGCTCAGCCCTTTTCATTTCTTCATCTCCACGATTAAATTCACCAGACATTAGCAAGGAGGCATAGGCTTGGACAGTCGCCGATACATTACCATCCAACTCATCTGGATAGAGCTTCCACGATCCATTTTCCTGCTGCGTACGCAATAGTCTATTGACTAAGCTCGCCATCAAATCCGGTTCATTTAACTTTAAGGTACAAATGATGGCAATCATGAAGCAATCTGTCAAGATAGGGCCTTGAAACGGAAAATTCCATTTTCCATCCTTATCTTGCCTTCTTTCCAATTCAGCCCTTTTACGATGGAGATATTCATCTATCTCTTCCGCATTCACGCTTCAACCCCTCCATTCTTATATCCGATGGGCAAAACGGCGAGCTGGTCTTTGATAGAATTGTCTCGATAATATCTCATAAACCCTGCATAGAGGACAGCATCATCCTCATTGTTTTTGATTGCACGAGAATTGAGCGCCTTTTGTGCTTGAGTGATTTCTGCTTGAGCAACGCTGAGCCTTTTTCCATTGGTTAAATCTAGTACCTTCATGATTTGGTCATTCACAACATCAGGCTGCTGCTCTTTTGATGAATCCTCTTTTTCCATAAGGAGAAAAACAGGATAACCCTCCATGCATTCAGATTCGACTAATCGTTTAAATCCAAAGAAGACGCCGAGGATAAAGGAAGGGTCGTTTGCCGGTAATACGAGAAACTCGAGCTTCTTTCCTGAAAGCTGCTCCCATATTTCAAAGGCATACGTTTGAATGCCCGATAAGAAAAATGGATGATAGATAGGTTCAGTGTCCCCTTCCACTCTCTTGTCTGGAACCTCTTTTAGACGAGCTCTGCGCATATAGGTATGCCAAGCCATACGATCATTTGCTTTTGTCGGATCTATCCTTGATTCCTCGATGTCCGAATACTTCAGCATGGCTGCCAATACCGCATATCCCCTATCTCGAATGCCAGACATCGGAGACAAAAACTCTAGCTTCAGCAAAATGGAGGGATTGTCGAGGTCGAGGGTAATTAAGGGAGTAAATCCTTCTCCCATCGTCACTTCTCTCCATTCCACTTTATCTTCAAGGCCCAGGTACTCTTTATACCTCCACAGGCTTGCCATTTCATGCAGGATGTCTGAAGTTACAAGCGGCTTCTTCCATGACGCAGACCAAGAAATCCCCCCGCATGGGCAAAAAACAATGAAGTCTCTCACCTTATAAACCTTGCCGCAATCCATGCATTCGAATTGTTCAACCATCCACTTCCTCCTTACTTTTTATTCCCAAAACATTAATATGAAAAATATGGTATAATAAGTATATGATAGAAAAGAGGAAAACATTAACGGAGGTGATGTAATATTATTGCCTATCACGGAACAACCAAAATGAATCATGAGAGTATCATGGACAATGGCCTTAATCTCGACACGAATTTTAATTTCGGAAAACAAAACGGTGACGCTATTTATGCCACAACGAGAAAGACATTGGCACAAAAATTCGGGAATAGCATTATTACATTCAAGGTAGATACGGATGAATTTTTGGAAGTCACCCATGAGGAATATCAGGATTTATACAATTCTGTAGCGGGCGACCTCATATATCCGCACAAGACGATAAAAGCCTATATGTATGATGTTTTATATGATAAGATTCATAACCTTAGCAACAATAACCGAACATTTATGAAAAAATATATACGTGATTTGGAGTACAATATCGGCAATATGCTTCAAGAATTGTTAATGAACAAGAATTACAAAGGAATTGTCATTAGCCATAATGATCACCACGGTTATTATGAAGAAATCACCATCTATGACCTAAGCTGTATCAAATATTTATCATGATATATGGTCCGCCCAACATTAACTATATCCTTCCATACATCTGCCTCTTCACTATTCAAGCCTGCTCCTTATTGCCTTTCCTCAGGATTTCTAGTTTGAAAACGGCGTTGTTAAAATCATAAAGTTCAACATTACTCTTCTTAATTAGCGCCAAATAGATGCAAACCACGGATAGAATGCTGGTCAGATAGTTTTCCTCCACAATTTCTTTATACCTGTGAATAGGAATGGCCAGGTCCGTGCCCTGACTTTTAAACAGTCCCTCTCTTCGACTCCTCTTGTCTCCTTTATGCCAGCAAAATTCCATGACCTCGAACACCTAGATTCATTCTTTTAAGGAGATCCCATGCGCACTTCCCGCTTTTTTATTCTCTCAATGAAGAATTTTGATTTCCTTCATGTTTACTTCTTATTCATTACAGCGATAAGCCGTCTTTCGCTGTTTAAGCGTTCCTCTGGCTGTCTCCTTTATAGTCACTTTCCTCTCGCGCCGAACTGCCATCCATAGGCTAGTTCAATTTTCTTTTATTAGATGAATGGTATGAAAAGATTAGCGGAAAATAATAAGTAATAAAGGAGGTGAACGGCATGAACGTTTTGCGAGTTTTTGGGATAAAGGTATTTTTGTCTCTGCTTATTATTCTTATTAATCTTTTGGCTTTGCCAATAGCCATTTACCTTCTTTTCGCATATAGTCCTGGAACGGTCATCTCGAACTGGGATATCACATTATCTGTCGCCTTTCTTCTCGTATGCAATATCATCACCCTTCAGCTTATTGTTAGTAAGGGAAATTGGAAAAATAAGAATCGATATGCCGGATTTGCACTTGCATTTTTGCAAATAATAGCTTGCTGTCTATATATGAGTCTTCATACTTTAACTGCTTATATCCTATTTGCAGCCACGATTATTCTTTCACTCATTCTTCTAATTAAAACCGTACGAAAAAAAGACCCAGCTTTCAGATAAAAGCTGGGTCTTTCTGTATGATTATTTTACTGCGTCAATGATTTCGTTGATTTTCTTGGCACCGAAAATAACGTCCTTGTCATTGATGATCATGGCAGGGACACTCATGACCTTGTATTTTGTTTTCAATTCAGGGAACTGGCTGATATCCACCATTTCCGCTTCAACATGCTCATTTAAGATGGCAATTCTTTGCGCACCGACGACCACATCCGGGCAATAATGGCAAGCGAGAGATACCATGACTTTTATGTTCACATTTTTATCAATTGCTTTAATCGACTCAGCGATATCCGCATCTAGCGCTTGGCCAGGGCCAGCCAGATTATAGATTGCGAGGATGAAGGAATTCAGCTCATGACCGCCTGGCACTCCATGGAATTTCACACCGCTATATTCACCGCTTTGGTTCAATAGAGCGACAACCGGATATTTATCAGCATTGATCTTTTCCTCAACCTCGGTGTTTTCACCCTTCTTATGAAGCTCTAAGTGAACCTTATCACCAAGCTCAGCAATTTCTGTTAAGAAATCGCGCAGCTCCACCGATTTCGGCATGCTTTCATCTACGATCGATACTAGGGTTACATCGCTTTCCATCCGTGCGAAAATTCCTGTTAACTGACCGCGAATAGCATCATTTAAGAAAGATTTTGAGCCATTAGCAGCAGCCTGCTTTGTTTCTTCCTTCTTAGCTGGCTTTTCTTCTTCTGGCTCTTCAGTAATACCTAGGCGCTCTTTTTCCTCAGCAACGTACTTTTGAACGTCAGTACCAGCAATCGCTCCATCCGCAACCGCTGTGATGACTTGGCGCAGGGATTTTGGACGAAGATCACCAACTGCATACACACCTTTTACATTTGTGCGCATCTCCTCATCTGTCACAATATAGCCATGCTGGTCCATTTCGACGATTCCTTTAAATAATTCGGTCTTTGGTGCATAGCCAACAAAAACAAATACGCCAAATGTGCCGTCTTTTTCATTTGCTTTGTATTCCCATTCCTCTTTCGTCACATTATTAACGAAACGGGCGCGCTGAATCATGCCTTCTCCTGAAACCTCTAGAAGCTCTGTGTTGAATTTCACTTCAATTTGGTCATGGGCAAGGACTTTATCCGCAATAGATGGCGCACATGTGAACTCAGGCTCACGTGCAATCACCGTTACTTTGCTTGCAAAGCGGGTTAAGTACATGGCTTCTTCTGCAGCTGCATAGCCTGCACCAATAACGAACACCTCTAGGCCTTCAAAGAATTCCCCATCACAAGTGGAGCAATAGGCCACACCGCGCCCTGTAAATTCTGCCTCTCCTGGGAAGCCAAGCTTGCGTGGGCCAGCACCTGTAGCAATAATGACAGCACGAGCCTCATATTCGCCATTTACCGTTTTTACTTTCTTTACATCCCCATTAAAGTCAACGCCGATTACATCGGTTTTGGCAAACTCAGCGCCAAAGTCCTCACATTGCAGCTTCATTTCTTCTGTAAGGGCTGGACCAGTTGTTTTTCTGACACCAGGATAGTTGACGATTTCATTTGTTGTCGCTGCTTGCCCGCCAGTTGTCCCTTTTTCGATAATCAAGGTTTTTAATTTCCCACGGCCAGCATATACCCCTGCTGATAATCCAGCAGGTCCGCCACCTATGATGATTAAGTCATATATTTTTTTTGTCATTTCATTCTCACCCTACTCTTTGTATTGAAAAGAGGCACTTATAATCTCAGCGCCTCTTTCCTTTTTATCTAGCGTATAAAATTAGATTTTGCCGATTAAGTCTAGGCTTGGTTCAAGTGTTTCTTCACCTGGCGTCCATTTTGCTGGGCATACTTTATCTCCGTGTTCTGCCACGAATTGAGCAGCCTGTACTTTACGAACTGTTTCTTCAGCTGTACGGCCAATGCCAAGGTCATGGATTTCATAAGCCTTGATTTCGCCTTCAGGGTTCACGATGAATGTGCCGCGAAGCGCTTGGCCTGCTTCTTCAATTAATACTTCAAATTGGCGAGATAATACGTGCGCCGGGTCAGCCAGCATTGGGTATTTAATTTTGCCGATTGTATCTGTAGCATCCGCCCATGCCTTATGTACGAAATGAGAGTCAGTTGACACAGAGTAAACTTCACAGTTAATTTCTTGAAGCTTCGCATAGTTATCTTGAAGGTCAGCTAATTCTGTCGGGCAAACAAATGTGAAGTCTGCTGGATAGAAGAAGAAGATTGACCATTTACCTTTTACATCTTCAAGTGTAACTTCTTTAAAATCACCATCATGGTAAGCTTGTACGCTGAAATCTTCTAGTTTCTTGTTAATTAATGACATGTGTATTTCCTCCAGTTGAATCTAACGATTGATTCTTATTTGTAACTTAATACTTTTTTATAATAATTATTAGGAAAGAGTTTGTCAATGCTTTTTCTATAATAATTATTGATAAATCAATAAAAAATCCTCAATAGAATACGCTTAATGATAATGCATAAGTTATTTAAATATAATTATAACCTACGTTTATCATTTCTAATCTCCCCAATCATCTGCAGTAATATGTCATATTCTTCATTCGATAACGTTTCGAGCTGATCAATCTTATTCTTCACGAATTCCTTCTCATTATCCTTGTCTTTGCCTTTAAGAAGATAAGTCGCTACTGTACCGGTAATAGTACCGATACAGCCAATGCCAAAAAACATGAGCAAGACAGCAACTATGCGCCCGCCTAGAGTAACAGGCGCTATATCACCATAGCCCACTGTCGTTGTGGTAACAATCGCCCACCAAATTCCCTCTGCAAACGTGGTTATCCCCTTTTCCAGATACGTGATTGGTATGGCTGAAAGCATAATAACGACGCCGGTGATTCTTAACATCTTCCTTAATCCATTTGTTGTCAAAATTCCGGTTAATTCAGGGAAGTATTTTCGAAACATGTTTAGAATGGCAACAAGACGCAAGAATCTTAAGACCATGACCCCTTGAAAAATACCATTGATGGGACAAAAAATAACCACCCTCAGGCGTTAGAATGCCGAAGGATGGCTTAATTTTCTTATAGCTCTTTCTCCATATAAAGGCGATGCTCTTCCTCTCCGAATTCATGTTGACGAAATTCCACTTGTGTAAAACCACATTTCTCATATAGTTTAACAGCTGCTACATTGCTTTCGCTCACCGTAAGTGTGACCTTCTTGAAGCCATCCTTGCGCAACTCATCAAGTACTTCCTTCAAAAATGCGCTTCCGAGGCCTTTTCCGCTTTGGTCGGAACGGACATAATACCCGAAGATATATACTTTCTCAGGTTGGGTGAAATCACGCAGACATTCACAAACCGCAACCGGGCGCTCATCCCCTGTCCTTTTGTACCAAATTAGTTTCCCATATCTGGCGATTGGAACTAATGTTTGTTCATCCACTGCTCCAAGGCCTGGGAAAGCATCCTTCTCTAGTTCAATCATCATTTGCTGCTGCTCTGGTGTTAATTGACGTGGGATTTCTATATAGTATTCTCTATGATTATTAGCCATACGGTCTCCCCTCTTCTATTGAATTTCTTGATTGATCGGCCACAACCCAGGCGGAATCTTCTGAAAAGGCAATTGAACGATTTTGTTTGTCGCAACTCCTGGAGCATCTACATAGATCACTTTGCTGATTAATGGATCAAAGGCTGCGCGAAAGTGATTCTTCGCCTTCAGCACAAGAAACCGGTAATCTGACGGTTCAATTCCAATATGCCGAAATAATGCAGGATCATTTGCAGACAGCGGCCGGCCGATGATGAGAAAATCTCTTTCGCCAGAACGAATAAAGGCGGCCCCCTGTGCATCTACTTTCAAGCCATGGTTAAACGGCCCGCTATTATAGAATATCCCATCGGTAATAGCCAGAACCTCCGCCTCCAAACCGACAGGACGTCCAAATTCAGGATAATGCTTGCCGCCAAGAGACAGTTTTAAGCGTGCTCCTTTCCCGGCTTTGCGGCATTGCTCGAACGTCTCTCGATCGGCGATTGGCCCGATTAATGCTTTTTTTAGATCCGTGTTCAAAAAGGCTTCAATCAGCAAGGTTGTATCTCCGCTTCCACAGCTTAATGGATTATCCGCTATATCTGCAAGTACAATGGGCTTTTCTTCTTCTAGCTCGGAAATCATATCGATGGCCTCATTAATTGAAGGAAGATTGACCAGGAACTCCTGGCGAATCCCCCAATAGTATTCCCCTATGCTACTCGCCACGGTCTGAGCCCGCTCCTTATCCTTGGCGATGACTAAAACCGATGCACCCGCGTCCTTTACATCCCCATAAGGAAACCCGCCAAATACCGAGACAGCTAAGATGTCAGGTTCCCTTTCGTACTGTTCAGCCATTACCATCATTCGCTTCATCGGCCCCTCTTCTGTTCTCATATTAACCGAGGGAAGTAGCATGGGCAGTTTAATGCAAGCGGCTTCGTACAATTTTCTTTGTCCGAGGTGCTTCATAATAGCGGAAGCGGCTCTTCTCCCTTGTTCATACATATCAATATGCGGATATGTTTTAAAGCCAAAATGATAAGGAGAGCATTCTGTCAGCAACGGACTTATATTAGCATGCATATCAAGCGTTGTCGCAAATGGGATGCTTTCTCCAATCTCCTCCCTGATTGCATTAATCAAACTCATCTCTGCGTTTTCAAGTCCTTCAACAACCATCGCTCCATGGAGGGCAAGCAAGAGTCCATCGAGTTGACCGGCAGTCTTTAGCTCCTTAAGAAGCCCTGCCTCGATCTCTTCATAGGTCTCAAATGTGACCACCCCAGAAGGAATGGCTGCAGCACATTGAAGAGGAACAACCGAAAATCGCTCATCCAGCGCTAATTCATCTAGAAAACCGCCAACCTCTGTCTTTGTGCCAGTATACACATCCACAATTTCCTGCCCCTTGAAAAAACCTTCCCTTTTAAAATCTTCGATCGTTGTCTTCTCACGGACGAAGCTATGGGACTCATGATAAAAAAAAGCGACACCAATTCTCCACTGCTTCATTTATCTAAAAAGGCCCCCTTTCTTTAATAAGTTACATAAATGGATTTCCATTCCGTCATGCTATCGAATGCGTGATGGGACACTTCACGCGCGCCATTCCCTGATTGCTTCCATCCGCCAAACGCAACACCAATTTCCGCGTTGGCCGTTCCATTATTGACATATACTAATCCGCTCTCTATTTCACGCGCCCCGCGTTTTGCATAATGAAGACTTTCCGTAAACAAGGAAGTGGATAGCCCATACACCGTTTGATTGTTGATTTTTATGGCATCCTCATAATCCTCAGCCTCAATAAAGGCCAAAACGGGACCGAATATTTCCTCTTTAGCAACTTTATGCTCAGGTTTTACATTGCTCAGAATCGTCGGCTCATAAAAATAGCCGCCTTGGTCTTCGATGGTTTTTCCTCCGCATTCAAGCGTTGCACCCTCTGTCAATGCGGCTTCCACATAGGATTGAACAATATGAAACTGCTGTTCATTCACTAATGGTCCCACTTCAATCCCTGATTTCATGCCATTCCCTATTTTTAAGCCTTTGGTTTTTTGAACGACCAAATCCAAAAGGTCTTGTTTAACATCTCTTTCAACGATGACGCGGCTTGTTGCTGTGCATTTCTGGCCAGTTGTCGAGAAAGCGGCGCGCACAATACAATCCGCTGCCTTTGTCAAATCGGCATCCTGAAGCACTATCGCCGCATTCTTCCCGCCAAGCTCCATCGAGATTTTTTTCATCTGTCTGGCGGCCTCGATTGAAAGGTCTTTCCCAACTTCCGTTGATCCGGTAAAAGATATTGCCGCCACCTGAGGATGGCTCGCCAATTGTTTACCAACCTTGCTTCCTGACCCTGTAATTAAATTGATGACACCATCCGGTAATCCCGCCTGTTGAAAAATTTCCGTTAATATCCCGGCTGAAAGAGCCGTTTCTGATGCAGGTTTCCAAACAACGGCATTTCCGCTTATGATAGCGGCACAAATTTTATATGATGCTAGCGCTACCGGGAAATTCCACGGAGTGATACAAGCAATGACACCGAGAGGTTCACGTACCATCGTGATGTCACAATTCGGCATTCCGGAGGGGACTGTTTCTCCGAACATGCGCCGCCCCTCAGCTGCCATATATTTGCATGTTTCAATGACGACATTCACTTCACCGAGCGTTTCCGCCAGAACCTTGCCCATTTCCTTTGTCATAATCATCGCAAGCTCTTCTTTTCGTCCTGCACAAATTTCCGCTGCTTTGTAGAGGTAGGATGCCCTTACAGGAGCGGGTGTCCTTTTCCATTCAGAATAAGCTGCATGGGCTGACTCAACAGCATGATTAACCTGCACTTCGTCCGCACTCGCATAATACCCGACCACATCTTTATTGGCCGGATTGATGCTTTCTAAGAATCGTTGATCCAATTTGCTCTCCCACTGCCCGTTGATAAATAGCTTTTGCTTGATTGCGCTCAAATCCGCACCTCCTTAAATCAGTTCGCCGATGGCATTTTCAAGAATGGATAAACCAATATCCATATCTTCTTCCTTTATATTCAATGGAAGCATTAGACGAATCGTCTGCCCATTAACCCCGCAGCTCATGATCAGCAAATGCTTCTCAAGGCATCTTGCCTTGATAGCCGGCACAATTTGGGCAGCCACCTCAGGCTGAAATTCAATGCCGATCATCATTCCGACGCCCCGAATATCTTTAATATCCCGATACTTCCGCAAATTTTCCTTAAGCCTTTGTACGATTTTTTTGCCAAGCCACTCACTTCGTTTCACCAAATTCTCCGTCTCAATCACGTTAATACTGGCAAGGGCAGCTGCACAGGATACCGGATTTCCCCCAAATGTAGATCCATGAGCGCCTGTCGGCCATTTCTCATGCAGCTCGCGGCTTGCTACGATTGCCCCTAGAGGCATTCCTCCAGATAATGCTTTAGCAAGAACAAGGATATCTGGGATGACCCCTGAATGCTCGGATGCAAACATCTTCCCTGTTCGGCCAAAGCCTGTTTGCACCTCATCAAATATAAGGAGAATCCCATATTGGTCGGCTATTTTCCTCAGCTCCTGCAAGAATTCATTCGGAGCCGGATAATATCCGCCCTCACCCATCACAGGCTCAATTAATATCGCTGCTACCCGTTCTGGAGCGATTCTAAGCTCAAATAATGATTCAATTTGTGAAAGACTATATCTCATCATGTTTTTAGGGGCATTTTCTTTTAAAAGCCCAGGGTATGGATAAGTCGCATGATAAATCTCCCCTAATAATGGCTCATAGGAGGTCCGATATTTGCTGCTCGATCCGGTCACTGAAGTCGCACCTAATGTTCTTCCATGAAAGGAGCCGTCAAAAGCGATAATACCTGGTCTACCCGTCACGGCACGCGCCATTTTCAATGCCCCATCAATCGCTTCCCCGCCTGAATTGGAGAAAAAAATTGTATCAAGGTTTCCCGGGGCAATTTGGGCAATCTTCTCAGAAAGCTTAACGACTGACTCGTAATAGCCATAATTCAAGCCAAAATGGATGAGGTTCTCTGCCTGTTCCTGGATGGCTTTCACCATGGAGTCATGGGCATGCCCTAATCCATTGGAGGCTACACCTGACACAAAATCAATGTATTCTCTTCCATCAGTTGTCCAGAAACGCGCCCCTTTTGCCCGCTTTATCACTAAATCCGTAACCCTCGTGCTTACTGGAGAAATATGCTTCTTCGCCAACCCCTGCAAATATGCTGTTTCTGCATGTTTCATATCATGTGCCCTCCTTCAAGGAATCCGCCAAATCTTTTAGCGCATCATCAAGCAAGCTAATTAATTCATCTACTTCTCTTTCTGAAATGATAAGTGGAGGAGCGATAATTAAGTGATCTCCGGCATATCCATTAACGGTCCCGTTACCCGGGTAAAACACCGCTCCCAATTCCATCGCTTTCTCATTTAAGCGCTCAGCAATTCGCAGATCGGGTGGAAATGGCTGCCCATCTTGGTTTGAGGCAAGCTCAATGCCAAAAAAGAGACCTTTCCCCCGAATATCATACACAAAGGGATACTTTTTCCTGAGATTGTCGAGACCCTCGAATAAGTGACCCTCAAGCCCCTTCACATTTCTAAGAATATGCTCGCTCTCATATATATCCATAGCCGCAAGCCCGGCCGCAACAGTAACAGGATGACCGCTGTACGTATAGCCATGGACAAATTTCCCATCACCATACTGCAGGAGTGTATCGATAATTTTGTCATGCACAATCATTCCGCCAAGAGCAGAATAGCCGCCTGAAACACCCTTCCCAAATGTGATGATATCAGGCTCAACGCCATAATGCTCAATCGCAAAATGCGCACCAGTCCTGCAGAAGCCTGTCATTACCTCATCTATTATTAAAAGCACATCATATCGATCGCAAAGCGCCCGAACCTCTCGAAAATAAGACTTTGGCGGAGGAACAGCGCCCGCTTGACTTCCAGTGAAAGGTTCCGCGATAAAGGCAGATACTTGGCTCGGGCCAATTTCTAAAATAAGCCGCTCCAATTCCGCCACACACGACCAATCCTTCTTGGTCTCACAATCACTCTCTTCCCTGTTAAACGGGCAGTGGAGACAATGCGGGGCCGACACATGCTGAAAAGGCAGCAAATATCCGTTATATGGCTGCCTTCTCTTGATATCGCCTCCTGCTGATAAAGACCCGATCGTATTGCCATGATAGGATAGCCACCTGCCAATCACCACCTGCTTTTCAGGCTCGCCCCGATTTCGGAAATATTGACGTGAAAGCTTAATCGCACTTTCATTCGCCTCTGAACCCCCGCATGTAAAATACACCCTGTTCAGTGAACCCGGTGCCAGCTTCCCAATTTTCTCCGCCAGCTTATGTAAAACAGGCGTCTCAAAACGCATTGTATGAACAAAAGCCGCCTTTTCTGCCTGCAAGGCCATTGCCTCTGCAATCCTCTTATCGCCATGCCCCAAATTGGCCGCTACCGCACCTGAGCATCCATCCAAATACCGCTTTCCGTCTTCCCCATAAAGATAAACACCTTTGCCATGCGTGATGATTGGGTACGTTTTCGTTAAATCCCGATGAAACACATAATCCTTCACTTGTACACCCCCATCTCCCCATCCTAATTTTATGCAGGAATGGCGGGGGAAAGACCGAGGTTCATGGAGAATGGGTTTGTTTTGTTGGATTGGGGTGCGTGTGGATGTGGAAAGGATGGAGTTCTCTTGGGATGTCCACCCTATGCCCACCCTTCGCCCTTGTTGCCTGGGGAAAGCGTGGGCTTTCTCTGACGATTCCCACCCTATGCCCACCCTTCACCCCTGTTGCCTGGGCATAGGGTGGACTTTCTCTGACGATTCCCATCCTTTGCCCACCCTTCACCCATGTTGCCTGGGCATAGGGTGGGCTTTCTCTGACGATTCCCATCCTTTGCCCACCCTTCACCCATGTTGCCTGGGCATAGGGTGGGCTTTCTCTGACGATTCCCATCCTTTGCCCACCCTTCACCCATGTTGCCTGGGCATAGGGTGGACTTTCTCGGAACACCAAGAACGCATTCAACGCTAAAAAAGATGATTCCGTTTATAGAATCATCTTGTCTTTTCGTATTCACTTATTTACATCTGAACTAGGAAACATGCTATCTATTAAGCCAATACCGGTTTCCTCATAATAAACTCGTCTACTACCTTGGCAATTCCATCATTCATATTCGTATCTGTCACGTAATCAGCGATTGCCTTAATCTCTTCATGTGCATTTCCCATTGCTACCCCGAGTCCTGCGAATTCTATCATCGCCTGATCATTAAAACTATCACCAATGGCGATGACTTCCTCTTGTTTGATGCCGCATACATCAATCAATTGTTTCAAGCTTGTCCCCTTTGTTACTCCCAGCTCAGTGAATTCCAAGAAATAAGGCTTAGAGCGCATAACGCTGAACTGGCCACTCAATTCTTCTTGGAGCTTTGCTTCCACCTCTTGTAATCTGTCTGGTTCATAAACCATCAAGGTCTTCACGACTGGCTCGCTCACAGCATCCTTAAAGCTATCGACAACTCGCACCGGCAATCCTATTAGCCCGGATTCAATTCTCGAAAACTCGTTATCATCCTCAGTAACGATTTCATCGTCGATATACGTATGAATATGAACCCCTTCTCTGCGGCTGATCTCATACAGGCCATGTACCTCATCGCGAGATAGCGTGCTGCTGAAGATTTCCTCACGTGTTTCGCAATTGATGATTTTCCCGCCATTAAAGGATAGAATATAGCTTCCATATTTAGAGAGTTTAAGCTCAGATGCGATAGATTGCATACCAAACGTCGGTCGGCCAGATGCCAATACTACCTTAACTCCCATTTCCTGTGCCTGCATTAAGGCTTCTTTTGTTCGAGGTGATATCGTGTGGTCATCTCGAAGTAAAGTGTCATCTAAATCTAGTACAATCATCTTGTAAGTCATGCTGTCATTCCTTTCTTATAGCACAATATCCTAATGGTACTATATATTTGTCCAAAAAGGATAAGCAAAAGGAAAGTTTTCGAAGCCATACAAACATTTTGTCCTGACCGTGCACGATAATCTTAGCTGCCTAAAATCCATTATTCTTATGAAGTCAATCAATCAGCCTTTCATTATCCTTGACTTGTGTTTCATACGACCCTCTTTTCCGTAATCTTGATCAGCGAAGACCTATTGAGCGGAATTGATGCAACAGTTACAGCGGCAAGCATAGCTGGTATTGCAAAGATTAGAAAGCTCATGGATGCGGGAAATTTCCCTGATAATAAATAACCTCCCAATGAAGGGCCAATAATTGCGCCTATCCTTCCAACACTTAATGCAGACCCTAATCCGGTGGAGCGCATATAAGATGGATAGAAGGATGAAATAAACGCGTTATTTAAATTTTGAGCCCCGATTGATGCTGCTCCCGCAAAGGCTGTCAGCAAATACAACACCCAGACGCCCGGATTGAATCCTAACAGGACTAAGCAAATGCCGCCAACTGAGTATAAAATGACAAGCACTTTTTTTGAACCAATCCTGTCTGCCAAATATCCCCCTGTAACAGACCCGATAATAGCACCAATATTCAAGCTTAATAGAAACAGCAAACTGGAGGTTAGAGCGTAACCGCTCTTTATCATCATTTGCGGCAGCCATGTACTTAATCCATATACGAGCAGCAAACTCATAAAGCATGTGGTCCAAAATAAGAATGTCGGAGTTGAACGCCCTTCCTTAAATAATTGTGATACAGGCGCTCCCTCCTCTTGTTCAACGATAAGGTGATCATCCTCTCGAGGGATGTAGTTCGGATTCAAACGGTGTAATAACTGTTTTGCCTCTTCAGCCTTTTGCATTTTAATCAATGAATAGATAGACTCAGGCATTGTTCTCACCATTAGCGGCAGCAATAAAAATGGAATAGCCCCAATGAAAAACATCCATTGCCAGCCAAGATGAGGAATGACCCAAATTCCACTTATGGCAACAGCAATTCCCCCGATTGAATAACCGCTGAACATAATGCCCACCATCAAATTGCGAATTCGTTTAGGGGAGTATTCGGATGTCAATGTCACAAGAAGCGGCGGCAGACAACCTAGACCTATTCCTGCTAAAAATCTCACAAGCGCAAAAACGAAGATGGAATCTGTCAACCCTGTCCACAGTGTAAAGATACTGAAGAGGAAAACAGCCCCGACCAATACCTTCTTTCTCCCAATCTTATCAGCAGTTATCCCTCCTATGAGCGAACCTATTAAACTGCCAACCAAGGTTAAAGAACCAATCATCCCTAATAGAACCGTACTCGCTCCCCACTCTTCCTTCAATTGCCCGATGACAGATCCAAACACGACTAAATCATAGCCGTCAAATAAAATAAGACATAAGCACCATCCCAACACAGTCGCATGAAGCCTGTTAAAACGGCTGGAGTCTATCACATCCACTACACGAATTTCATTCAAGACGATCATTCCTTTGATAAAATGTTCTAATCGTATCAAGCTCTATGACATTGATATGATTGATTTTTTGCTCACTGCAGACGGCAAAAGTATAGTTCTGATCTAGTGCCAGATGTTCAATTACCGCTTTTGCTTTTCGACCTTCATCAATGACAGACCCGTCACCAAGTACCGTGATTTGCTTCATAGGAGCATACAACCCAATGCCTAAATACTTGATGTAACTCTCCTTTGCCGTCCATAGCCAATAAAAACAGTCCCTATCCTGCAGGTCATACTGATTCTTTTCTATCTCGCTCCAAATACTTGAAAAAAGGTTAAACTCCCTCTTTGTTCGCTCTTCTAAATCAATACCGACAGGACAGTGGCTAATGGCACATGCAACGTAACAGCCGGCATGAGACAAATTAAAGTACAGCTGATTTCCTGCCAATCCATACTTGCCATATTCATTGACGGTATAGTGCAGATCAGCTATGTGCACATTCAACTGTTTCGCTAGCATCATCTGCGCTATGGCATGAACAGCTGCCGACCTGAGCTGGTCTTCCCTTCTTCTCATCCGCCTGATTTTATCCTTTACTCTTCCGTTAAGAAACGGAATAAGCTCAGGCAGCCATCCCGCATCCATTTGCGGAATACGAGTTATATGCACGCTCGTCATGTATTTTCTCCTTGAAGCAAAGTTAATTCCGTTTTCAGCATAAGGGTAAATATCACTGCTGCTCCAAGCAAGCTGACTGTCCCGGATAAAGCCATTTTATAGGCAAGCTGTTCGTCTAGATAATAGGAAGAAAAGGAAAGAATTATAGCGGAAACGGCAATCCCGACAGCGGCTCCGACCCTATTCATCATATTATATAGTGTTGTCGCTTTCCCCATTTGTTCGCTTGTGACATGATTAAACGCACTCACTTGCGACCCAACGACCGCATGGCCCAGAAAAAGTCCTATACCAAACATCAGAAAGCGTAAAACCCATGGATTGGCCGCTGGCCCTAATAGGATTATCAAACTGAAAATGGCAATAGTCCCCACCAAACCTCCTTGGATGGCTGTCTTCATTCCTATCCGCCTTGACGTCTTTGGCAAAAGCCGTGAGGCTGCCATCAATCCAAGTGCTTCCGTGAAGGTTATGAGAGAGCTTTCCAAAGGGGAGGCCGAATAGGTCAACTGATACATTAACGGGAATAGATAAAGCATCCCCATTAAGGCTCCCATAGAGCTCATCGCTACAAAGCTTAATGAGCTAAACAATCGATCTTCCCAAAGACTCATATCAATCAGAGGGGAATTGCAGGTTAATTCATGCCGATAAAACATGAATAGTGAAAGGACTCCTAAAAGACTAAATAAGACAAACTTCCATGTGAACCCCTCTGAGGCTGCCGTGCTTAAAGCGGACATAAGAGTAGGCAATCCAATGGAAATGATTAAATATCCCTTTAAATCAAAGGGGCTTTGAAATCGTTCAAATTCCTTTACAGACCATACACCGATCATGACAATGACGATTCCAATCGGCACATTGATCAAGAAAGCCCAATGCCAAGAAATATATTCTGAAAGCACTCCCCCAACTAAGGGGCCAATCGCCGGGGCAAAGGCGATTGGCAGCACTAAAGAGCGGGCCAGGTTTTTTCTTTCCTCTGGGGGGAAAGTGCGAAATAACAACGCCATGCCAACAGGTGTAATAATGCCTCCTGACAAGCCCTGCAAAATGCGGGCAGCTATGAGTTCAGCTAAAGATGAAGCCAAACCGCACGCAAGAGAAGCCAGCGTAAATAAAGCAATGGCTGAAAGCAGTATTTTCTTGACGCCAAATCGATTTGACAGATAGCCTGCAATCGGCAGGCTGATGGCCACGCTGACCAAATAGGCAATATTGATTCCATTGGTTTCCTTCTCTTGTACGGCGAAATCCTCAGCGATGGCCGGCAGGATGACATTCACAATCGTGCCATCCATCGAAACCATGAACATGGAAACCACGTATAAAGCGATAATCGCTCGTTGCTGTGCTTTCATTTCACATCAGCCGCTTCCATGCTTTCACGCAAACTTTTAGGCCGCATATCAACCCAATTCATCTCAATATAATTTTGGCAATCTGTGAGCTTTTCCGGTCCAAATACACACATCCAACCAGATGGGATATCAAGCAGTTCCGGCCATAAAGAATATTGCTCCTCCTCATTGATTAACACAAGATAGCTTGAATGCTCGTTTTCAAATGGATTATGCATAATGTTTATCCTCCTGTTTTCTTGCGAGTAAACCCTTTATCGTTTGGCCAATCTCAGCGATGGGATCTGGCTGGCACATATCCTTGTGACGGCAGTGAATATCATGGCTGACAATATCACCCGATATATAAGGGAACCAGCTACTAACATCTGCATTAGAAATCCACTCTGGCACAACAGTGGATTTGAAGAACAGGGCATCTCCGCCAAAGTGATTTGCTTTATGTTTCTTGAGCAAGCGAATAGAATTCTTATATACTTCCTTCAAGCGAATCAATGTCTCCTCAGATAAGGATGCCATCGCGCTGCCTTCTTTCTTCAATTGTTGGATAACAAATTCCTGTGTTACATCTGCATCCACTTCTGGTTCATAGCCAGCGAGCGCAAGCAAAGCGACCAATGCCTCCTTTTCCTCACTTATTTCAAATGGGGGTGTGAAATGCAGCGGATATGCATCCATGATTGCCAGCAATTCAATCTCTTCTCCTTCACGCTCCAGCTGGCCGGCCATCTCATGAACAACATTCCCTCCAAGCGACCAGCCTACTAGTCGATATGGTCCCTTAGGCTGTACATCTTTTAATGATTGGATATAGGATGCCGCCATTTCCATTAAGTCCTGTGGGAGCGGCTCTTCTTTCGCTATGCCTTTTGCCTGCAAGCCGTATAAAGCATATTCCGATGGCAATACTTTCAATAACCCTGCATAACACCAGCTCAATCCCCCTGCCGGATGAACGCAGAAAATAGGTTTTTCACCAGTGCGCAATGGCAGCAATCCTTCAAGTGCGGCTGTCTGGCTATGATGATGAAGCTGAACCGCCAGCCCAGCGACTGACGGGTATTCAAAGAGATGACCGACGGTTAGCTCCTTGCCGAACGTTTCTTTGATTCGGCCGACTAGTTGCACTGCCAATAAGGAGTGACCGCCAAGTTCAAAGAAGCTATCATGAATGCCAATCTCAGGCAATTTGAGAACATCTCGAAATAGATCGCATAGAAGCTCCTCCTGCGGCGTATTCGGCAATCCCTCGGTAGTTACCTTGGTTTCTGGCTTCGGCAAATTTTTCACATCCAATTTCCCGTTTGGCGTTAGCGGAAGTGCATCTATGCATGTAAAGGATGTCGGCACCATATAGTCCGGCAGCTCTCTAGCCGCAAAATGGCGTAGATCCTTGCTATCAATTATGTCCCCCTTATATGGCACGATATAGGCTGCCAGACGCATATCACCGGGATTATCCTCCCTGGCAATCACGGCAGTTTGCATCACGGATGAATGTTTAAGAAGCACATGTTCAATCTCTCCTAACTCAATCCTAAAGCCGCGGATCTTCACTTGATGATCAATCCGCCCAATATAATCTAGTCTTCCATCCTTCAGCCATCGTGCAAGGTCTCCTGTGCGGTACATCCTGCTTCCGCCTCCTTCGAATGGGTTAGCGATGAAGCGTTCAGCCGTAAGGGCTTTTCGACCGAGATACCCGCGAGCGAGTCCCGCACCTGCGACATACATTTCCCCAATGACACCAGGCGGGACCGGTCTTAAGTGTCCATCAAGCACATACACAGTTAAATCTGGAATAGCCATTCCGATTAAACTGCTTGCCTGGATTTTCCCGCTGTCACCCCGCAATGGGGCATAGCTCACATGGACGGTGGTTTCGGTGATGCCATACATATTGACTAGTTCTGGGGATTGATCATTATGTCGCCTGTACCAATCCGAAAGCCTGCCCAAATCCAGTGCCTCTCCCCCAAAGATGACATATCGGAGCGATAAGCACTGACCGTACCCAGGATTCTCTCTATCCGCCTGCATCAATTGATAGAAGGCTGAGGGAGTTTGATTTAAGACCGTCACCTTTCTCTCAACTAATAAATCTAGAAAGTCTTTCGGTGAGCGGCTGACCTCATAAGGCACGACGACAAGCTCTCCCCCATAAAGCAGGCCCCCCCATATTTCCCATACCGAGAAATCAAAGGCATAGGAATGGAACAAGGTCCATACATCATTCTCATTGAAATGGAACCAGTGATCCGTCTCATCCAGCAGGCGAATCACATTTTGATGGGGCACAATCACACCCTTTGGCCTGCCTGTTGACCCTGAGGTGTAGATGATATAGGCTGCATTTAACGGGTTTAATGAGGTGCCTCGTTCTTCCTTGCTCACATTTTCCTTCCTATAAAACTCATAGTCATTTTGATTCATCCAGACAACTCTTTCATCATCTATCCCAATAAGAGGCCCCTCTTCTTTTTGGGCAATGATACAAGCGGGCTTGGCATCCTCCAAAATGAATTCAATCCGCTCTTTCGGATAAGCAGGATCGATTGGGACATATGCGGCCCCTGTTTTCAAGACAGCTAAAATACTGACCAGCATTGATGCAGAACGAGGCAGCAGCATTGCCACAAATGATTCTGTACAGACACCCTTCTCCATCAAATGACGAGCTAATTGATTCGCCTTCTCGTTCAGTTCTAAATAGGTGAGTCCCTCCTCATTCGAGAAGACCGCCTGACGATCAGGGAATTCAGACACTCTCTGTTCAAACAAGTCAATAATGGTTGCCTGCGGACTCTTGACAGAAGCAGCGTTCGACCCGGAAACCAGCTGCTCATACTCTTTTTCATTGATGATATTCAGTTCGTCAACCGCAGGATTTTGTTTCAATTGTCCTAGCACCATTTCAAACCGAGCCATCAGGGATTGTATGGTCTCCCTGTCATATAAATCCGTCCGGTACTCAAGCCTCACTTCAATTCCATTTGCCTTTTCATCGAAATATAGCTCACGCATTTCAAAGCTCAGATCAAATTTTGCTGAATCAACCATTCTCAACTCAATCTTGGCCTTATTCCCATCTAGCTCGATCTTAGGCTGTGGCGTATTTTGCAGTGCAAACATGATTTGGAATAGAGGATGACGTGCTCCGTTTCTTGGTGGATTAAGTTCTTCGACAATTTTTTCAAGCGGGATGTGCTGGTGCTCATAAGCTTGTACACTCGTCTCTTTCACCCGATTAATAAGCTCGGAAAATGACGGATTCCCGCTTGTGTCTGTCCTCATGACGACCGTGTTAATAAACATGCCAATCAACCCGAATACCTCTTCCTTCTCCCTTCCCGCAATCGGGCTTCCAACAACAATGTCTTCTCCTGCTCCAAGCTTCGTCGCAAGCGCCGCGAATGCTGCTTGAAGAATCATATAAAGTGTCACCTGATGCTCTTTCGCCAGGTTTTGGAGTTCCTCATGCAGGATTGGATTAAGAACATATGTATACGAATCTCCTTTTACCTGCACGGTATTTTGCCTCTTCCTGTCACGTATGAGCTCTATTTCCTCGGGCAAGCCTTGAAGCTGGTTCTTCCAATAGTCCAGTTCGTCCAGAATACGCTCTTCATGATTGCCCTCATTCATTTGCCACAAGGCATAATCAGCGTATTGATAATTTAGCGGGACTAAGGTTCCTTGATAATAGGCTTTCTCTAAATCCTCCGTTAAGGTCGCTAATGACCATCCATCAGAGCTGATGTGATGCATAGTAATGACGACGATTTGTTCATTAATGATTGTTACCTTGAAGCCTGCTTCTTGCTTAAGGTCAAACGAATAGCCTGCTGCCGTCCGTATAGCTTGTTCCTGATGTTCCTCTGGTACATCTACAAGCTGGATGACAGGTTGTTCATTTTGAATGAGCTGATAGGGCACCCCATCAACCGCCGGGTAGATTGTACGCAAGATTGCATGGCGCCGAACGACTTGGCCGACAGCTTCCTTGAATTTTGGAATATTGATGGGCTCTTTAAATGTATAGACTAACGGGATATTGTACGTTGGGCTTGGTCCCTCCAATTCGTGGATAAACCAAAGGCTGCGCTGGTTGGAAGATAGCGGAAGCCGTTCAGGTTTGATTACCTGTTTCTCCTTTATCACTAGTCGCTCGGCATGCTGAATATGCTCAGCAAGGTCTATGATGGTCGGCTTTTCAAAAATGACCCCGATGGACATCTCGACATCAAATTTCTTCCTGATTTGTATGAGCAATTGTGTCGCAAGTATGGAATGACCCCCAAGTTCAAAGAAATCCTCATCAATGCCAACATATAGTCCTAGCACCTTTTCGAACAGCTCGCATAAATCATGTTCCAATTCGTTGCGAGGTGACTGTTTCCGAGGTGTCTTGCTTCTTGACGGTTTTGGCAGCTGTTTTCGGTCAATTTTCCCATTGTTTGTTAAAGGCAGTTCATTTAGGAAAACAATATGAGCCGGCACCATATAATCTGGAAGCTGCTCTCTGAGATGAGCTATGATAGCTTCTTCTGTTGTCGAGCCAACTATATAGGCTACAATCCGCTTATCCCCTGGGATATCCTCACGAACGATCACAATAGCCTGCTCGACGCCCGCTGCCTCAGCTGTTTTCGCCTCAATTTCACCTATTTCGATCCGGAAGCCGCGAATTTTAATTTGATGATCTGCCCGGCTGTAATAACGCAATGTACCGTCCTTATTCCATTTCACTAAATCTCCCGTCCGGTACATCCTGCTCCCCGCTTCACCAAAGGGATTGGCAACAAACCTTCCCGCAGTGAGGCTGCTGCGCCCATGGTAGCCCCTTGCAAGCCCTTCGCCTGCAATATACAATTCACCGATAGTCCCTACCGGTACCGGCTCTAGCATGGGGTCAAGCACATAGACCTGGGTATTTAGGATGGGCTTTCCGAGTGGCGGCATATCCGATAGCGGCGGCTCAATGGGCATTGACGCAGACCAGATCGTAGTCTCTGTCGGACCGTACATATTGTGGATATGTGCACCAGCCCCCTGTAAGGCGTTAGCAAGCGGGATAGATAGCGTCTCTCCGCCAACTAGGACCTCGAGACCCTTCAATGCTTCCGGTGTGTATTGAGCAAGCAATTGCCAGACAGTGGGTGTCGCCTGCATATGAGTAATTTCACGCTTAACCAACAGTCCTGCCAAATGTTGCGGATCTTGAACCTGCTCTTTAGAGGCCAAGACAAGCTGTGCCCCGTGCAATAATGGCAAATACAATTCCAAGGCTGATATATCAAAGCAGATGGTTGTCACAGCCAGCCAGCGGTGCTCATCTTTTAAGCCGAACTGTTTTTGCATTGCCTCCAAAAAATTGACAAGTGCCGGCATTTCAACGACAACCCCTTTAGGATTGCCAGTAGATCCTGAAGTGTATATCATATAGGCCGCTTGCCCTTTGTTTGGTGCTGTTCGCACATGGGGGCACTCTGTATACTTGATATCTTGAACAATGATTCTATCAACGGAATGGCTGAAAGGCACATCGCTTCGGTCCACAAGCACAATAGCTGGATTCGCATCCACAAGCATATAATCCAATCGTTCTGCAGGATAAGCGGGATCAAGCGGAATATAGGCTGCCCCAATCTTCAACACAGCGAGCATGGAAGCAACCATCTCGATAGAACGGTCCATGCAAATGCCAACATAATGCTCTTCCCCGATTCCTTTTGTTGAAAGCGCACCACTGATTTTTGCTGTTAGCCGTTCTAATTCCAAATATGTAACTGATTTCTTCCCCATTACAACACTGATATGATGAGGCGTACGTTTCACCTGCTGTTCGAAAAGCTCATACACAGAAGATGTCCTGCCACTTGATTCAAACTGATTCCAATCAACGAGTTGCCGGATCCGCTCTCCTTCAGACAAAAGAGGTAATTTGCCTATATTTTTATCCGAATATTCCAATAATTGAGTGAAGAATCGAACAAAGCGTTCCTTATGTTCCTTGATTTCCTCCTTTGTATAGCAAAGACTATTACCGGCAACATCGACACGCATTCCTTCAGATGAAGCGTATATATTAAACGAAATATCCTCCACCGGTCCGGTAGAGATTTTCTCACTTTTGCCTTGGCAATGGCCAAATGAAAGCTCATCATAAAACGGCATGAAATTTACTTGCGGACCATATAATAACTGATTATTGGCAAGTTTCAAGTCGCGCCGCATCTGCTCATGCCGGTAAAATTGATGCTTGCCCGCTTCCCTCATTTTCTTTTTCACTTGCATACACACATCCACAAATGTATCTGTATCCCCGATTGTTATACGTAAAGGAATCATATTTACTTTCGTACAAGGTACATTCATGGCCTTTGTGCCAACACGTCCCATCATCGGTATATTAAGAACAATAGCAGAGGCGAAAGTCAGCCGTTTCGTGTAAACAGCCACAGCCGCCGTTAAGATATGCTGGACATTAACTTTCCACTGACTGGAAAGATCCTTTGCTTTAAGCCAATCGTTTTCGTTAATCATCGATTGCTCTAAGCATACTTCTCCAAAATCCGTTGTTGCACGATCTGTTAAGGAAACAACCTCTACATCCTTAAGCTCCTGAAGCCAATAGACCTTATCGTCTTCATATTGTTTAGATGACTGATAGCGCTTGTCTTCTTCCATGACAGCAGCATAATCCCCGAATGATTTTTGATAGGGCTCATCATGAAGCAAAGCTTCATATCTCTCAGAGATTTGTTGGAAAAGCAGCCTAAAGCTGAACGCATCACTGACGATATGATGAATGCGCAAATAAAGATAATGCTCTTGCTTACTGATTGAAAATAGGATAGCACGTACAAGATGATCTTCTTTTAAGGAAAGAATGGCAGAAGTATCTTGTTCAATCATTTTCTCCATCTCAAACTTTTCTACATTTGATTTATGCTCACATTTGAAGACAACATCTTCTTTTATCCGTTGCTTCACTTCACCTTCTTCTTCAAAGCAATCGATATGAAGACCGCGAGCGGATTGAATGGTGTAATTTACTGCCTCTAGCAACAAAGGAGTATGGAGCTCTCCTTTTATGTGGATATATTCAGCTGTATTGTATAATGCACTATTGGTTTTATGATGGGCATACCATATTCCTGATGAAGCACCTGTTAAGGAATAGGATTTATTAGCCATATCGCTCACTCCTTACTGGGCAGTAGTTTTCTCTTGTATTTTCCGGTGCCAAGCCTCTACTGTCGTTTCTTCCGCTAAATCCATAAACGTGACCATAATGTCTTGTGACCGCAGCTCTTCGGTTATTGACATAAAGGCGATGGAATCCATGCCGCAATCAGTCAAATCATCCTTATCCTCTAGGTTTCTCCATTCTTCATCATCGAGATAATCAGCTAGTAATAATCGTAATTGTTCTAATGACATTCAAAATCTTCCTTTCTATCGGCTAACTCCTGTTATTAATTGATTTCGCAAATCCTTTTTTGATACTTTTCCAAGATGAGTCATCGGGAAATGCTCGACAAAAACGAAATCATCCGGTATTTTGTACGTCGCAAGACCTCGGTTCTTCAAAAATTGTTTCAGCTCTTTTTTCGTTGCCTGATAATCTTCGCGTAAAATTATGAAGGCACAGCTTTTTTCTCCCAAATACTTATCTTCCTTTGCGACTATTGCAGCATCATGCACAGCCGAATGAGCAAGTAGATGGTTCTCCACTTCTTCGGCGGCAATCTTCTCTCCCCCGCGATTAATTTGGTCTTTATCACGTCCTTCAACGGTCAAATAGCCCTCCTCATCGACAGATACAATATCACCCGTTCGATAAAAACCGTCCTTTGTAAACGCCTTGGCATTATGTTCGGGCGACTTATAATATCCTTGAATCGTATAAGGACCTCTAGTCAATAGATGACCAGGTTTTCCGGCAGGAACTTCTCTGTCCTCTTCATCGACGATTTTGATTTCATCATACGGTGACATTGGACGTCCCTGGGTATAAATCCTCTTTTCGTACGGATCGTCCAAACGGGTGTAGTTCACCAAGCCCTCCGCCATGCCAAAAACTTGTTGTAGAGTACAGCCGAAAGAAGGCTCTATTCGTTTTGCAGCTTCTGCACTAAATTTAGACCCTCCCACCAAGATAACTTCTAAGCTTGTTAACTCTTCCTCATATTTCTCCCTCACATCAAGCCAGTGCAAGGCTAGAGGAGGAACTAACGACACCATCGTCACGCCATGTTTCTCGATTAAAGGAAAGGCCTCATCAGGACTTGGCGTTAAACTAAGCACGATTTTTCCGCCCGCATATAAAGTCCCAAGAATCCCAGGCGAGCTCATCGGATAATTATGCGAGACAGGGAGAACAATAAGAAAGACCGTATCCTCAGACACTTTGCAGCATTCAACACTTCGTTTGATTGTGTACATATATTCATCATGCGTGCGCGGAATCAGCTTTGATAATCCGGTACTTCCTCCAGATAGCTGCAAGAATGCGACATCACTTCCTTGCACTACTACTTTTTCAAATGGCTCCTCCTTATAAAGGGATGATAGATTCATGAATTCTTGTTCTTCACCGCAAACAATGACATTTAATAATTGCGGAAGCTCCGCTTTCACTTGGCGCGCTAATTCCCTATAATCAAATCCAGTGAATTTGTCTTTTATGATATAAGCCTTTGCCTCGGTAAAGTCACAGAAATAACTGATTTCGTTATATCGATGAGAAGGAAGGGCGAAAACTGGCAATGCGCCTATTTTAAACAATGCAAAGACCACTTCAACATATTCAATAACATTCGGCAGCTGGACAACCACACGGTCCTCTTTTCCAATGCCCAGCCTCTGCAAACCAGCCGCAAGCTGGTCGACTCGTTCATTCAATTCTTGATAGGTTAGCTGGCCATTATGACCCACTACAGCAATTTGATGAGCATATTCTTTACTCCGCTTTTCTAGCATTTCCCCAAAAGTTAAGCCGCTCCAGCAGCCCGCTTCCCGGTAGAATTCGGCTCTTTCTGCCGGCCATGGCACAAATCCATCGAGCATACAAACCCTCCTGACAGTCTATCTCTATTTGATGAGAATGATTCTCACTCTCATCTGAAAATACATGCTACTACTCTTCCCTTTTCAGGTCAATCTTTTTTATTAATTTTGAAACTTTATAACTATAAATATTGTCTTTGTCCTCTTCCTTACTTTAAGCACATGACAAAAGCTCCAAAGCCCTTTATAAAAAGAGGGATTTGGAGCTTGATATAAACCATATTCGTCATCTCATCCAAAATCAAAATAATTCCTCTTTAGCAGTCTCGGCTTCTCCATCAGCTCCTGATAGGTTAGGCTCTTCTCCAGCTGTTTCGTATCAATAAGAAATAGCTGGTCTTCAATTTCCTTCACCTGTTCATCGGTTTGATAGACAATGCCGCATTCATTGCACTTATATGAGGGCACCTCTGTGATTTCAATCGCATTCGTTCCATCTGGAAGTTCCCAATAAACTTTATCCTTCATTTCGTTTGCGGCCTTTTCTTCGCACCACATACAGATAGATGTCATGATTGGCCGCCTTCCTCAACTTTTGGGGTTGGTTTTTGTTGGGCCATGAATTTCTTTTCCTTCAATTGATCCCTTTTTTCTCGCTTGTCTTTCAAAGAGGAGTGATCTGGGGCTTGTGCATAACCTTCCCGTTTGTGATAACGCGGAAGATCTTTCGGAACCAGATTGAATTGTTTATCATGAAGTAAGCCTAATACGCCATCTCCACGTTCTTCCTGATAGGTTCCATAGATTTGCTGGAAATAACCATCGGCAGTTCCTGCTGTATAGGTTTCCGGCTCAGGATAGGTGGTGATAACCCCTTCATAGTTTCTAAGTACCGTTTTGTCTGGAGATTGAGAGAGGATATAATTTGGCTGAAGCGAAATTTTCCCGCCTCCGCCCGGCGCATCGACAACAAACGTCGGAATAGCATAACCGCTCGTATGTCCCCTTAATCCTTCAATAATTTCAAGTCCCTTGCTGATTGGAGCTCTGAAATGGGAAATTCCCTCTGATAGATCACATTGATAAATATAATACGGACGTACTCTGATTTTGACTAAATCATGCATGAGCTTTTTCATAATAGGCACGCTGTCATTGATTCCAGCAAGGATTACCGCCTGATTGCCAACAGGAACACCGGAATTGACGAGCATTTCACAAGCTTTCTTAGATTCCTCTGTAATTTCGATTGATGTATTAAAATGCGTATTCAGCCATACTGGATGATATTTTTTCAGTATATTGCACAGATTCTCCGTAATCCGCTGCGGAAAGACGACAGGGGCACGTGTTCCAATTCGGATGATTTCCACATGCGGGATGGCTCGTAAATTCTTCAGGATATATTCGAGAATGCTGTCATTGATCAATAATCCGTCACCACCGGAAATAAGGACATCCCTTACAGCCGGTGTTTCCCGAATATAATTGATAGCCTGGTCAAGCTGTTTCTTCGGAACACCCATGCCGATCTGGCCGGAGAATCGTCTCCGGGTGCAATAACGGCAATACATCGAGCATTGGTTTGTCACCAAAAAGAGCACCCTATCAGGATAGCGATGGGTCAGCCCAGGCACTGGGGAATCTTCATCCTCGTGGAGCGGGTCTTCAAGATCGTATGGTGTTTTATATAATTCCTTCCCAATCGGAACCGATTGCATTCGGATTGGGCATCTTTCATCATCCGGATTCATCAATGAAGCATAATAAGGGGTTATATTAAGGGGAATCGTTTTGGTCGAGATGCGGACTCCCTCTTCTTCGTCTGGCGTTAGGTTGATGACTTTCTTCAAGTCTTCCAAGGTCTTTATCGTATGGGTCAGCTGCCAGATCCAGTCATTCCATTGCTCCTCCGTGACATCCTTCCAGAGCTCGATATCCTTCCAATGTCGCGTTGGTTTGTATAATTGATTGTTCATATACGCTCCCTCCCCATATTTGCAGGACAAATAACTTCTCTCTTTCTAATTATCTATATGAAAGATGATGGGCATATGTGTATATTAGATAAAAGAAAGTGGAAAAGCTTTCTTTAGTCCTACTTCACTAAATTGCCTTCATTGGGTATTCACCAGTGACCGGAGATTGATATGAGTTTTTATACACTTGCTCTATCTATGAAGTCCATAGGAAAAAGAAAAGTCCATTTATGACGCCAAACCATGGAAAAAGGCCGCTGTCAGAGGGGCTAACATGATTTTAGACAAAGAAGCTGATTCGAAAAACAGCCTAAAGGTGTTTTGAATCAGCTTCCTGCCTGCAAAAAAAGATTATAGGCGCTTGATCGCCTCGTTGATACTTGCATCGCCTGAGATGAGGTTAAATGCCTTACGGTAGGTTTGCTCGGCCGTAAGTGAGGTCACTGCCACTTTTGCTACATCTTCTCTTGGAATCTTGCCATATTCGAACTCAGTGCCTGCCCAGACACTCCCGGTTCCCGGTTCATTCACAAGTGCGCCCGGACGGATGATTGTATAATTAAGGTTGCTTTTCTCAAGCGCTTTGTCTGCGTAATACTTCGCAACATAATAGGATTTAATTTCCTCGCTCCAGTTCTCTCTCTTATCTGCCCCAAGCGCGCTGATGATCAGGAATCTGTCCACACCAGCCTGCTCAGATGCTTCCATCATTTTAATAGCGCCGTCCAAGTCAATCAGCAATGTTTTGTCGGCACCAGTACTTCCTCCGGAGCCTGCCGTAAAGATGACGGCATCCGCTCCGGAAAGGGCTTTGACCAAATTATCTACGCTATCCTCCAGATTAGCCAATACCGCTTCTATTCCTTCTTTTTCAAGTTGTTCTTTCTGTTCATTCTTTCTCACCATCGCAACGACGGAATGCTCCTCTGAATCCTGAATCTGTTTAACGATCTTTTGACCGATTTGTCCATTTGCTCCAACAACTAAAACCTTCAAGGGCTCAACTCCTGTTCGCTTTTAATTAGCCTTCCTTTATAATCGAGACCTCCTGCTTTTGCAAACAATAATCCAGCACCCACGGCCACGGCCCAAAACCAGAATCAACATTAAGATGGCCTTTGTTCCATACCACCTTTTGTTGGAGGCCGAGATGCTTGAAATAATTGCTATCCTCAATCGAACAATACGGATCATTTGTTGATTGGATTTGCAGGGTGTGTTTGAAAGGCTGATGTTTCTCTATACCCTTAACGTCCAAGGGGAAAAACGCTTGAATGAATTCATTCTCATGATAAGGAGACGGAGGGGCAACTAAAAGGACGCGCTCCACCATTTCTGGGAGCCCTTTTTTCAAGTACTGAAGCCAGAGAATACAGCCCAGACTATGGGCAATAACTGTTAGTTTTTCATCATTGCTGATATTTTTGAATGTATGGTCAAGCTCCTCTATCCATTTAGATAATCGAGGATGCTCATATTGCGGCAGGGTCGGATAATAGACCGGCTTTCCCACTTTAATCAATTCATGATAGAGCCATGTTTGCCAATGTGTTGGCCCGCTTCCGCCTAGACCATGGAGAATTAAGTAGCTTTCAGTCATAATGACCCTCCTTTTTATTTCATACTAAGTTTATCAGATTAATGTAATTTATGTCCATAAAAAATAAAACCCTATTCCAGCTAACTAGACAGGAATAGGGTTTTAGTCGGTCTTAACTATACCATTGGGTAATTTCATCAACTGGTTTTCTCTTTGCAGGTGGTGGTGTCATATCCGGGTAACCAATATAGATAAAACCTGTCACAGACCCCTTTTCGCTTAGGCCGAATGCCTCGGACATCGTCCTCGTATATAAAGGCTTGCCCGTCCGCCATACAGCTCCTAGTCCCAGGGCATGTGCAGCTAGCAGCATATTTTGAACTGCCGCATGCCCTGCCGCAAATTCCTCTTCCCTGATGACTTTGTCATTTTCGGCTGGTTCTATTGCCGTAACAATAATGACAGGCGCACGATAAGGCTGCTTACTGATTTTCTCAAGTCTTTGCTTATTTTCATCAGTCTCGGGATCGTCCATGCTTGTTTTAAGCGATGCAACTAAAGCATCCCGCAGCTTGTCACGCCCATCGCCCGCTAAAACGGTAAAACGCCACGGCTCTGTCCGGTGATGGCACGGAGCCCATGTAGCCGCTTCAATAATTTGACGGATTAACTCTTCCGGAATCGGATCATCCTTAACCTTCCCTATGCTTCTTCGTGTTTTGATTGCTTCAAATAATTCCATCTTTCTTTCTCTCTCCCATCCATTGCTGCCTTTTTATTTGGTATAGCGATAATACAAATATATACATTTAGGAATGAATTATCAAAAACTTCTAACTTTTTGAGTCCCTATTCATTAAAAAAAGCTGGATCAAGCACCACTATGTGGTGTCTCAATCCAGCTTTAATCAAATCTTACAGATTCGTTTTAATATCGTATTTTTCTTTTAATTCTTCAACCCATGAGCTGTATTCAGAAGAGATTTTCTCCGCTAAAGCCGCTTCTTTTGCTTGTTCCTTAGAATCTTCATAAGTGGATTCTTTCGCTTCTTTATAATCAGTCGCTTTAATGATGTGGTATCCGTAGCTGGATTTGACAATATCGCTCGTTTCTCCGACTTTTAAGGCGAAGGCCGCATCTTCAAATTCTTCAACCATTTCACCATGAGTGATGAATCCTAGTTCGCCGCCTTTTTCTGCTGTTGCTGTGTCAGTGGAGTATTCTTTAGCCAAGTCTGCGAAATCCTTGCCTTTTTTCAGCTCGTCTAGCACTTTTTGCGCTGTCTTTTTATCTTCCACTAAGATATGGCTTACTTCGATTGATTCTGGTGTATCAAAGTTTTGTTTGTTTTCCTCATAATAGGCTTTTACTTCATCATCCGTTAACTTAATATCTTTTGCCATTAATTTCTCTATCTTGATATTGGTTTCAATGTCTTCCTTCAAATCAGCTAAAGTCAGCCCGCTTGATTTCAAGGCAGATTTCAGGCCTTCTTCGCCGCCGTAATTTTCTTCGTATACTGCCACTTCAGCGTTAATTTCGCTTGTTTTCACTTTAACGTCACGCTTGTCCGCTTCTTTATTAATCACGATTTTTGTGACCAAATTATCTACAGCAGATGGACCATACACTCCAACCAATGTATCGTATAATTCTTCCTTCGTAATCCGTTCCCCATCTACACTCGCCACTGTTTGTGACTTAACATATGCATATGAGCCACCGGCTACAGCAGCTACCAAAATAACGGCTGAGGTGATGCCAGCAATCATCTTTTTGCTCATTTTCTTTTTGGGCGCTTTTTTCTCTTGACCCGCTTGATCAAGCTGTTCATTTTGTTCATTGTTTCGTTCGTTTGACATGTTTTGATAACTCCTATCATTATGAGTATTCTATGGTGTTACTATAATCATATAATGTGTCAGCTATATGTCAAATAGTATTTTTAAAATTCGAATGATAATTTTTATCTATCTATTTTGTGGAAAATTGCATCTTACTATTCATATCCCAAGCATAATACGCCCCTCCACCTCCAGCATAAGGTAATATAATTTTAAAAGGAGGAGTTTTGATGGCTGAACACTATTTTCACTTAAAAGCGAATTGGCCTGGATTACGGAATGATACAGGAACCATTGATGCCGGGCAATTGAAGACGCAAATATCGATACCGAAAGAAATGGATGGGCCTGGCATAGGGACAAATCCTGATGAGATGCTCTTAGGTGCCGCTTCAACCTGCTATATCATTACACTCGCAGCCATGCTGGAGCGAAGTAAACTTGAGAAAGAGGATCTTACCTTGGAGTCTGTAGGAGTAGTCGATGTTACAAACGGCGTTTTTACATATAAGAAAATCATCCATCGACCAACCATCCAATTAAAAGATTCTGCCACTGAGAAGGAAAAGAATCTCGTCAGGAAGCTGGCCGAGAAGGCAGAAAAATCCTGCATGATCAGCAGGGCAATCATGGGAAATGTGGAACTTGAACTAGAGGTTACCATCCAATAAGTTGCCGCTTTGCTAAAAGGCTGTTTTCACAAAGTTCCTTGCTTCTGTTTACTATTTGGCTGTGAGAAATAATAAAGCTACTTCCTTTCTGGAAGTAGCTCCGGGTACCGAAATAGAAAAGCGATTCGGTATAACAATTGAAGAAGTATTTTTGAAGAAGAAGCACTTGCAACTTGTATGACATTTGCGTTTTTTGAAAACATCTAAAAAGCACAGGATATTGTTAGCGTTTATTCGAAATAATAATATGGTTAAATAATAAAGTAAGGAGGACACTATGCAGCAGAATAAACGAACTAACAAGAATCCAGTGTCTACTAAAGTTTCCGGAACTGATCCACAAAAAGTTAAACAACAAATTCAAAAAGATGTTGCAGCAGGACAGGGAGCGATGACTTCCCGAGAAGCAGGAGCAATGCGTGATTAGTAAACACTTTGAGTGCTTATAGAGTCATTAACAGTGACACAGCGCAAAAATCAGCGACATACTGGCTTCCCTATACGAAAAAAGTGAAATGGACCGGGTCCATTTCACTTTTTCGATGCTACTTTATTATCGTTGTTGTGGTGACAAAATTTTAATAGAAGTGCCCATATTTTTTAAGTAAAAAGGCAAATGGGCTTAGGCTTTTTACTTATATTCTATACATTGGTTTATTTTGCATCCTATTATCATAACTAGTGGAATTTCGCTGAAGCTACTCGACTCTTGCCGGAAATAGAGGAAAGGCGAGAGACCCCGGCGTAGCCGAGGAGGCTCTGCTTCCTCCCCGCGGAAAGGGAGTAGCTGTAGCTCAATGGAACGAACTTGTTTTTCACCGTAATTCATTAATTAAGAAACAAAGTCTATTATGATTTATTTATATTTTGTTCCTCTTTCATGTTATATCCCAGTTATTGATAATACATGGTTCCCGAATATATGGCATTTGTTCTTACCCCAGGTTTTATTTCTCCATTTATGGAATAAATCGTATTACCCATTAAAACTAAACCTTCACCACATGGTGCATCGAACGGGACTTTTCCAATGGATTTCCAAGTGTTCTTTTTCGCATTGTATATTAAAATATCTTTATTCCATTTAAACTCATAAGGATCAGCATTAAAGTATTTTGTTCTAAAGGCTAATAATTCTTCTCCTTGTAAGGTATTTAATTTTTCTGTTGCATCATCATAAATTTCTTTATTAAATCCTCCTATCACCATCATTTCTTCGTTATTTAATTTAACTGAATTAGCTCCTAACAAAGAAATTTCTTTCTCCCCGTTCGTTACTGGTGATACTTTTGACCAAGTGTTTTTTGCAATGTCATATTTGTATCCATCTGTATAAGCAACTGAACCACCACCGCTAAATACATATAAGCTTCCATTTAATAATTGAGCTACACTTTGATTCCGGACACTTTCCCCTGGTATGGAAGCTAATTTTTTTGTTTTGTTTGTTTTCAAATCATATTCATATAGACTATTACTGCCCACTCCGTTTTGTTTACCAAGTCCAATATATAATTTGCCGTTTTTCTCTACCGCAATCCCATCACTTATGGTGAATGGTAAATCACCTATTTTCTTCACTTTTAATCTTTTATCTTTACCGACAGTTAGCAAAATAATATCATTTGCATACTCCTGCTCAGGGCTTCCGCCAATATAATAGACACCTTTATCTGTCGTTATAGAGGTTCCATAGCCGATCTCATAATCAAGATTAGTATGTTGAACCATAGATAGCTTATCCTTCTCTTTCTTTAGTACATATATATCTGAATAATGTTTCTTTACACCACCATTTAGTACCGTTTCATAAGGGAAATTCGCTCCCCCACCAACTATTATATAGTCTTTATAAGAGCCAGATAGCACACCTGCTGTTCCAATATTCTTGTCAAATCCCTTTTGCGCTTCCAATTCACCTGAATGCTCCCAAGTAATTTTTTTTATGGATTTCGCTTTCCCTGATTTGTTTGATGCACTTATATTCGTTCCATTTTGACCTGCAAACACGAGCGCGATTAAAATTACGGCAAAAATCACCTTTTTCACAATAGTTTCTCCCCTCATAATTAAAATAACGTATCTTGATAACAGAACTTTATAGACGATAAGTAAAGTAATAGTAATTGTGACAAAACATTTCAGCTTATTCTTATGTTGGATTTGGTTAGATGTTTTTTATACACCCCCTTACCTTCTTTGTGGTAGAAATTCTATTTATGTTATGGAATTAAGTTAAGAGAACTAGAGTTAGTTGAAGTAAAAACAAAGCGGGTAAAGCGAATCTCATTTTCTGCATAGCCTAATGAACAGAGATTTACAAACTTTAAAAAAGGAGGATCTTGTGATTACAGCAGGAAGTTGTTAAGCAAATGCTTATGACTTAATTTTTCGGAGGAGTAAATATGGATAAAAACAACAAATCGTTGGCCAATACAGTAACTGATCGACCAATTATCAACGAATATTTCAATTTAAGTTGCTTCTTCTTATAAGTAAAAATATACCAGGTATAGGGATTAATGTAAATAATTTTCTCTACATTTTAATATTTAGAAAAAAATTTCTTATTTATATAACTTAATTGCATACTAAATGCCTATCATCAGTTTGATAGGCATTTAGCATCTGTGAGGTATCTACTAGAGATTTCACCCAACAAAAAAATTGACTGAAATGAATATGGTTAATTACCATCTTCACACCAGTCAAATATCATCTACCCCCTGATTTGCCCTTCCCCATAAACATAAAATTTATTGGAGGTTAAGGCTTTCAGCCCCATAGGGCCACGGGCATGCAGCTTTTGTGTGCTGATTCCGATTTCTGCGCCATAGCCAAACTCAAATCCGTCCGTGAATCTTGTAGAAGCATTATGGTACACGGCTGCTGCGTCCACTAAATTCATGAATAGGCGAACATTCTCCTCATCCTCACTGATAATGGCCTCTGAGTGTTTCGTTCCATATTGATTAATATGAGCAATCGCTTCATCCACGTCAGAAACGATCTTTATACTTACCTCAAGACCAAGGTATTCCTTGCCCCAGTCATCTTTATCCGCACAATGAGCTGGCTCATAAGCATGGCATATTTCATCATCACCATAAATCGTCACACCATGCTCATGAAGCTCTTGCAGGAAGGCATGGCCATGACGAGAAAACCATTCGTTCTCTATTAAAATGGACTCAATCGCATTGCAAACACTAGGCCTTTGCGTTTTCGCATTGATGGCTATTTGGCAGGCCATCTCAAAATTGGCGGTTTGGTCGACATACAAATGGCAATTGCCGGCACCGGTCTCTAACACTGGTACCGTTGATTCCTTGACGACTGTTTCAATCAGTTTTTTGCCTCCGCGCGGGATAAGAACATCCAGAAATTCATTGAGTGTGAACAGCTCCTTCGCCGTCTCCCTGCTTGTATCTTCAATCAGCTGTATGCTCTCAGGCGTGATCGCTGATTGGGACAAAGCTTCATGAATGACCTTAACGAGCGCTTCGTTCGAATATTTGGCAGATGAACTGCCGCGAAGCACAACGGCATTCCCGGTCTTTAATGCGAGAGTTGCCGCATCCACCGTCACGTTTGGTCTTGCCTCATAAATCATTCCGATAACGCCGATTGGCACCGTCTTCTTTTGAATGAAGAGACCATTTTCTTTTTTGATGGTTTCAAGAACATCTCCAATCGGGTCCTTCATTTCAATCAAAAGCTTAATCGCAGCAGACATATCTTCAATCCGTTTTTCATTTAGCATAATCCGGTCCAGAACTGATTCTGTCAAACCTGCTTCTTGTCCAGCCCTAAGGTCGCGGGCATTTTCCTGAATCAGATAATCTTTTTCAGACAACAGTTTCTCTGCAATCAAGCTTAGGGCTGCATTCTTCTCTTCTGCTGAAACATTCAATAAGGCAAAGCTGGCTTCTTTGGCGATTCTTCCTTTTTCCCTGACCTCACTCATTGATTATCTTCCTCTCTCTAGGTATCGTCACCCATTGATCACGATGGATGATTTCCATGCTCATATTTGTGCCATAGGCAAGCTCTGTGCTTTGCTTGCCAATCATTCTCTCCAGGATATAGGAGGGATATAGCACCTCTCCCTTTCCAAGAAGTCCTGATTTTCCATGAACCTCTACGACATCTCCTTTTTCGAAGGAACCAGATAGCTTCTGAATACCTGCAGGCAGCAAACTGCTTCCTCTATTAAGCAAAGCCTGCTCGGCTCCCTCATCAACGAAAATTCTGCCTGTGACAGCTGAATGGAAGGCAATCCACTGCTTCGTGTTTTTCAATGAACTCAAATTCTCCCCGCCGACATAAGTTCCATCCCCGCACCCTGCCATAATATTAAGCAATTTATTTTCGCCATGTCCTGAACCAATGAACACTTTAACCCCGAGGGAATTGGCCGTCCTTGCCGCCAACAGCTTAGAAAGCATGCCGCCTGTGCCGATTTTTGTTCCTGAGCCTTCCGCAATGGATAATAATGGACTAGTCACCTCATCAATTTGGTCGAATCTCTTTGCCATCTTATTCTTCGCTGGGTGAGAATCATAGACTCCATTGATATCCGTCAAAATGATTAATTGCTCGGCATGAACCAAACCACTGACCAAGGCAGAAAGCATATCATTATCTCCAAACGTCAACTCTGCAACGGACACCGTATCATTTTCATTGATAATCGGAATGATGCCGCGGCCCAATAATTCCTCCAATGTTGAATAGGCATTTTTGTACCGCTCCTTTATGGAGAAATCGGCCCTCGTGAGGAGAATCTGTGCAGGCGTAATCTTATATTGCCCTAGCTTTAGCATATAGTTTTGTATCAGCAGGCTTTGTCCCACTGCCGCTGCAGCCTGCTTTCCTTTAAGTGTCACCGGTCTCCCGGGGTATCCAAGCGCACGGAAACCGGCAGCCACTGCACCTGATGAAACCAAAACAATCTCGTGGCCAAAGCTGCGCAAGGCTGCGATTGCCTTGATATGATCCATAAATTTTTGTTCGTCTATTTCGCCTTTAGAATTCGTTAGCGAGCTGCTGCCTATTTTTAAGACAATCCTCTTTTTTGACACGTGGTTGACCTCCTTTGTTGCTAAAAATAGAAAAAAGCCCTCTCCAATCCTTATCATGATGTAAGGACGAAAAGGGCATGATTTCCGTGGTACCACCTAACTTGAATGCTGACATAAGCATTCCGCTCAATCTATGTTAACGCTCTAAAAGCGCCCTCGATTAAAGGGACTCGGGAGGCAGGTTCACCGCATATTGCCGAACATGCAGGATATTTCAGCTGTTTATCCTGCTCTCTTTCCATCATTCGGATCATATAAGGGTTACTAGTCCTCCGTTAACGTTCATAATATTTCTTATTATTATGAAAAGTTGGATGAGAAAAGTCAACTGATTCGAAAGATATTTTTTAGCTCAAGTGAAATCTTTTTAAAAAACATTTTTCCAACATGTTCTCTTCCTTCATATTTCTACTAAAACAGGACCTACTTCATATGATGAAAGATAAATCAAGACCATTGGTTTTTTGCTATTTGGAACTTCAAAGGTAAGTTTAAATTGAACATGGCCTCCAGGAGCTAATTGATAACCATTCCAATGCTTTTTCTTTGGTATCTCAATATCAATTGGCATATATTCCTTCCCATCTCCATCAACCATTTTAAACCCAACTGGTTTAATATTCAAATTGCCTCCCTCTGCATCTTCTTCATTTTTCACATCCATTGTAATAGATATATACTCCATATGATTTGCCGGAATCTCTTTAATAGAGACTTCACTTCGTTTAAATGATTGTATCGGAGAGTTTTTTATTGTTTCACCAAGCTGGACTGTTTTCCAGGCTTCATCATAAAAGCTTTGTAAGGATGCTGGGATATCGCCACTTTTCTCGTTAGGAATCGTATGGTTAACAGTTATATCTGCCTTTTTCGTCGTTTCCCCCTCTGTCGTCATCACTTGATTAGTATTTACAGGCACAGCATTTGATTCCTTCATTTCCGGTATCGCATTTGCCAGCAGACCAATAAGACCGATAAAAAGTAGAGCACTTATTCCAAATAGAGCGATTTTCATTTGTTTTTCTGTCTTCCTGGAATACTCAGCCGTTCCACTCATCCCTTGATATGGTTGGATTTTCATCGCCTTTGAAGCAGGAAAGACAGCCCCTAACATCCCAGTTAGAATAGGGATAAATATAGCCAAAAGAAAAAAAACGAGCTGTTCAGCTGGGAAGATTCCATACAATTCCCAAACGAAGAAAATAGCCAATGCTATTCCAATGATGCCGGCAAAAAAACCACTAAAAACTCCCTCAAGTATCACTAGCCAGTAAATCGATTGATTATACCAGCCTACTGATTTCAATATAGCAATTTCAGGCTGCCTTTCCGAGACGTTTTGCCAGATAATCTCAGTAGTTGTTAGAATAGAAATCAGTAAAGCGACTCCCATCGCAATATAATGAAGGGAACTCACTTCCACTGCTACATATTGTCCAAGCCATGTAGCATACATTACTCCTTTTAAACGGAAAGTGACGAATAAAAAGACGATAAATAATGCTGTCGGAAGCGATATCGAGATAATCGATAAAAGACTTCTCTTCCACTTACCCACCAGATAATGTAAACTCATGGTCCAGATGGACCTTGATGGAATCCACCGCTTTCCAACAGAGGAGACTTCACCTGATTTCATTGTTTCATAAGGTTTGATTTTCCTAACCAATAATGCAGGAATAATCGTTCCTAGCCAATAGATCATCAAACCAAATAAACCTATCAGAATAAAACGGAAAAGAGATGGGCTGATTTCACTGGTGAGATAAATGTAGCCAAGAATAAGCCAGCTGGTTAGGGAAACAAAGATACCTAATAATGTAGCTTCCATAAATAAAAGTCTCGATAATTGACCAGGGCGCCAACCAATAGACAACAAGACGGCAAATTCTTTTCTTCGCGTATACATCATGACAAGATTGGAAGAAAACACATACACAATCGCTACGAGGATTACACTGGCTATAACCCCACTTAATCCAATCTTAGCTTCCTGAAATATAGATACAGAAGAACCTAACTTTATCCAGGGCTGCTCAATCCAGCCAAGGGAATCTTTAGTTTTAGTACCCGGAATGTAGGTTAATGCCGGTTGCGGAGAAGAACCCAGCGTGATATCTGTTATTAATCCTGTCTCGTCTTCGATTTGCTTAGCTACTTTTTTTAAAAGTTCAGCACTGGCATCATCCATCTTTTCAACATCATGGACCTTAATTCGAATGGAGGAAATCGGCTTTTCACCAAGAATACCAGCAGCAGCTTCAATTGTTGTCAGCATGGATGGCGGTTTTGTTAAAAAACCATAGGGATTATCCAGCGGAATCATATCAGATGAAGGGTTAACCGGATTCCCGTTCTTATCCAATACCCACTTGGCCTTTGCAGGAAAATAGGTTTCCATTGGAAGTTCAGTCAAAGGATCCTTTGATAATTTCAATTTAGATGGGTCGTAAACTCCTTTAACATCCAGTGTAACTCGTGGCCATTTTAAAGAGTCTTCATTGAACATATTGACGGAACGGTACGCTATCTTTTCTTTAAGACCGAGGTTTTCAGGAATGATGTAAGGCTTAACCTCATAGGCATAAGGCCATTGCTCTTTAAAAGGGCTGGTAACAGGCTCATATTCTACATCAGAAGATTTAAAGGCAATGATATTTTGACTGTCATATATGGCTTCGGATGTCGGATTCATAATAGCATTAAGTAATTTTTTGTGGGTTTCCTTCGTGGTAAACTCATATAACTTCACTACTGTTGTCTCTTGCTTATCTAAGTATGCTTTCCCGCCTTTATCCTTAATCGATTCCATAATAGAGACTTGTTGATCAGAAGGATATGGAATGTCTACCTTAGATAATGTATAAGTCATGGTCGAATCAGTGTATTCTTGATTGCTTAAAAGAATGGGGATTTGATGCTGAGTAAATTCACCATCATCATAGAAAGATGGGGTATCTTCGTTTGTAAAATACCGACTGTTCTTATTCTCGATGATAGATTCGTCCAACCCTACTAAGGCAGCTTCAGCTTCAGGGTCTATTCCGGCCAGCATCACATACGAACCATGACCAATGGTAAAATTCTCATAAACCGGGTAGACGCCATATTCTGTTCCAAGACCTGATTTAGGCTGCCAAATGCCGTTTGACCAATAATCCGAATTAGAATATGTTTCTACATCAGCACCTGAGTTGGCTTTTTCCGTTATTTCTAACCGGTATATACCCTGTTCCTTGAATGATAATTTCTCCAATTGAACAGAGTTTGAAATAAAACCAAGCATGGCGATAGGGGCAGCAATCTCAATATCCTGGATTTCTTTGATTTTTTTATATTGAACAAGACTAATCCCTCCTGATAATCCGCTTTGATAATTAGGCTCGAGAAGGTTTAAATCCTCTGTGACACTACGTGCTTCAGGAGGACGAACAACGATATGGTAGGAAGATTTCCAGCGATTTTGCAATTCTTTCACAATCGTGCCGTTATTCGTTTGGGACACACCGACTAAATAGCTAAGACCTGTGCTGACAATGAGGGCGCCTGCCAGCAAAAGCAGAAACCTTCCTTTATTTCGCCACCAGTTATTCCAGATGAATCGAATCATAACGTATCATCCTTCCAATCTGTGAGAATGCGACCATCCTTCATTTTTATCATTCTACCAGTTTTTTGTGCTAAAACCGGATCGTGAGTAACAAAGATTACTCCGCATCCTTTTTCCTCATTTAAGGAAGAAAGTAAGTCAAAGATAATCTCGCTATTCTCTGTATCCAGATTTCCGGTAGGCTCATCTGCAAGCAGCCAATTAGGTTCATGTATAAGAGCCCGCGCGATAGCAACCCGTTGTTGCTGTCCCCCAGATAATTGGGATGGAAGAGAGCTTGATTTATCGATTAAACCAACTTTGGTTAATACTTCTTCTGCGCGTTGTTTTTTGTTATAGGGAACTTTTCTAGCAAACAGTGGTGACATGACGTTTTCTAAAGCAGTTAACGTAGGGAGCAGGTGAAATTGTTGGAAGATAAAGCCAATGTGTTCAAAGCGGAAATCGGAGAGCTGTTTTGGTGATAGGTGTTGTGCGTCTTTTCCATTGAAAAGTAGTTTTCCATCCGTCGGTGAATCTAATGTACCTATGATACTCAGCAAGGTCGATTTCCCAGAGCCTGATGTTCCGACAATCGAAATAAATTCTCCTTCCTGAAAATCTGCACTCACATGATCCAAAGCAAGTGTTTTAAAGCCATCTCCTTTGAATTCTTTCGTTATAGATTGAACAGAAATTGAAAGCCCCATTATCACACCCCACTCAAACTGGTAATATTACCCTTACGTATAATATAGTATAAAAAACTTAAAATAAATATTAATTTATCGAAATTTCGTCCAAAATAAAGGTGAAATACCCCGTAATCTATTTAGTTATAACATTATTATTCTTGGCATCTTATTCATTAAGTCACGTTATTATTAATGTTTTTCCAGCTCTCTGCTTAAACTGATGCTTAAAAGGTTTGCACTGTTCGAGCCCTATCTTTCGAAGAGAGAACTCAAGTTAGAAGCCGGTTGCTAATATCACTATAATTTGATTAGCTTACATGGGTTAATAGACCAATAGCCAAGCTATTTACAAACACATAAAAAGTATCTCACAGGATAGCTATCTGTAATGTGTCGATTCTATAAGGCACTCTTGTTTGTCTTCTTCGATTATGTTAGATACCCTTCCTCTCAGATTAAATGAAAAGAGTGTGGACCAGTTTTTACCTGGTCCACCCATAATTATAACGGTCTCAATCCAGCCCCTTCACCTCAGGCAAATCACCCTTTAGAAGCTCCTCTTCCAGATTGACTCTTGGAGTCATGCCTGTGCTCTTTCCTGCGAAGCTTTCAAGCAATTCCTTTACATCAATTCCAGATGACGCTTTCAGTGATTCCTGCAGGGTGGTCATTAAATTCGTTGCATAGCCAGTGACCTTATTCGCGCCGCTGTTTGCACCGCTGCCGCTTCCCGTGTCGACGATTGTGATTTTGTCAATGCTTGAGAGCGGTTTTGCCACTTCCTTCGCATATTCAGGAAGCATTTTCAAGATCATGTCCATGACGGCTGCCTGACCGAATTGTTCAAAGGCCTCGGCAATCTTCTGTTTCGCTTCCGCCTCGGCAACCCCTTTAAGACGGATGATTTCTGCTTCACTGACCCCTTGTGCTCTTTGGGCATCGGCTTTCGCTAATCCATCTAAACGAATGCGTTCAGCGTCAGCTTTCGCCATCGCTTCAATACGGTATTGATTTGCGTCTGCTTCAGTCAGCTGCTTCGTTTTTTCAGCGGAGGCCGCCTGCTCAACAGCATAGCGATCCGCATCAGCTTTTTTCTTCACCTCAGAATCATACTGCTTCTCACGGCGCAGGATTTCCTTTTCCTCAAGCTCAATTAGCTTTTGGCGTTCAACAATTTTAATTTGCATTTGCTGTTCCGTAACCTCTTGCTTGGACCGGGCGGTTTCCAGATCATACGCTTGGTCAGCCTTGGCCTTCGCGCTATCCTGCTCGCGGCGGAACTCGGCAATCTTCAATTGATTGACCTTTTCTGCCTCAGCAATTTCTGTTGCCCTTTCAAGCTCTGCCTTGGTTGCTTCCTTAGCCGCTTCGGCACGTTTAATACGAGTTTCTTTGTCTGCTTCCGCTGTTGCGATATCTGCATCTCTCTTTACCTGGGCGATTCGGGGCTTTCCGAGTGATTCTAAGTACCCATTCTTATCGCGCACATCTTTAATCGTGAAGGAAACAATGACAAGCCCCATCTTAGCAAGGTCCTGTGATGCGACTCGCTGCACTTCCTGAGAGAATTTCTCACGGTTCTTATAAATCTCCTCAACCGTCATCGAACCAAGGATGGAGCGCAAATGTCCTTCTAATACTTCCCTAGCTTCAAGCTCCCTGTCTTCCTTTGTTTTGCCGAGGAATTGTTCCGCAGCCGTTGCGATTTCTGAGATGGTATTGCCAATCTTGATAATAGATACCCCATCAGCCATAACCGGCACACCCTGTTCGGTATATACTTCAGGTGTCGATACTTCAAGCTTGCTCGATAATAGACTTAAAGGTTCAGATTGCTGGAAGACTGGAAGGACGAATGTACCGCCGCCGCGGACAATCTTGATTCGATTCCCCGATTCATCAATATGTACATTTTTGCTGCCAAGGAAGCTTCCTGTGACAATCAATGCTTCGTCCGGACCGGCCGTTTTATATTTTGTCACGAATACGCCTAGAAAACTTAAGAGTAATACTGCAATAATTCCTATACCTATATAAATTAATGTCATTCTCAAATCCCCTATCCTAATTTAGATTTTTCATATGGACTTACATATAGGACTCCATTTTTCACATCAATAATCAGTACTTCTGCCTCTGCTGGTATGGCTTCCTTATCAAAGCTAACAGCCGGTTTCGCGAATGAGCCGCTGTTGCTCGTAATAAGGACTTCTCCGAATCCGTCCTCTGGCACAGTGATAATCACTTTACCTAACCGCCCCTTTAAATCCTCCTCCGTGATCGTCAACGATTCCTGGGCAGTTGACACAGGAACCAGGATGAATACGTGAATAAATGCGACGATGATAAATGAGATAATAGCAGAAAAAAGAGTGGCAAGAATCGGAGACAAAGAAGTAAAAGTCACGAATAAATAACCGATGCCACATAGGATGGTAAAGAACGAAAGAACAAGAACGGGATTTAAAAATGGAGGCAGTAAAAGTCCGTCAAATAAATCATTGAAGAGAACTAATATAAAGGTTAAAACGGTACTAATGATGACGCCGTATAAGAAAAATTCCTGTAAAGAGTTGACCATGGACTCTCACCTCTCAACCAGTTCCATATTTTATTGAAAGCCTTATGTCAATGTATCACGCAAGGCCTTCAATTCCGCTTCAACCAACCGGTCAGATTCCATTTTCTTGAATTCACGGTCGATATCTAATTGATTGCTTTTTAATTCTTCGCTTACCTCAGCCAATGCTTCATATTCCAATACCTTCTCCTCCATGCGCAAGAATCCTTCTTTTGCTGGTGATCGTGTATCTGTTTGGAGAGAACGGTTAATTGCCGTTTGCGCCTTAGCCGTCAAAGCTCTTGTTTTCAATGCATCTCGTTTAATGAGTAATTCGCGGTAATCTGCGGACATTTCACGAAGCTTTTCTTGCAGCATCTGCACATTCTGGGAAGCCTGATTCAGGAGATTTTGCATAGAAGCTAATTCAGCTCCAAGATCGAGTTTATGCTGAATGGCTTGTTTAGCAAGCTCCTCCTTCCCTTCCTTCAACGCCTCAAGAGCCTGTGTATTGCGTTTCTCGATTAACGCCTTCAGTTCCGCTACCTTTCTCTTAGCCAATTTCTCCTCAGCCATTACTTTGGCAGTAGTTCTTTCCGCCTCATCAATCTCTGCTTTCATTTCCCTTAAATATTGATCGGCCATTTTTATTGGGTCTTCCGCCTTCTCAATCAGGGCATATAGCTCTGAATTGACAATTGTCTTCATTCGCTTAAAAAATTCAAACATCTCATCATCCTCCCTTTTATAATCTTACCTTATTTTACGGTCAAATTTTTAAAAAGTTTCAAATTTTGAGATTTTATTCCAAGCAAAAAAAAGCCCCTTCATAAGAAAGGGCCTCAGATGTAGACAAAATGGACTAAGATGCTTTTATTCTCAGTCCATACTTTGATATATACTCCGTTGGCAGACTTCTCCTGCTCTCTATAACAGTCGTAATATTCATCGTAGATAAACTCGGTCTTTTTCAAGAAGCTATCTTTAGTTTTAGACCTTGTACAAGGGAGTATACCAAAATGAGGAAACATCTGTTTTGTAAATGCTAATTTTTATGAAGAGCAGACCTCTATTTTCGGTAGAATGGGCGAGACTCTCGGTACGGAGAAGGAGGCATGCTGATGACAGCTCTTGCCGTAGGCGAGCTGGCGAAAGCAGCTCCCCCACGGTTCGCTGAGTCCATTCTGCCGTAAATAGCTTTCACTTTTCAAATAGGGTGCGAGAGTATAAAAAAACTGTAGAGCAAACCCTTACCGGGATTTACTCTACAACCTGAAGCCCTTCATAAGAAAGGGCCTCGAATAGTCTATTTCGTCTGTTTGACCTTCAAGGTGTATGGTGTGATGGAAGCAACGCCATAGGAGTCAGTTATCTTAATATAGTAGGTTCCTTTTTTCAGTTTAATTGGCAAGGTTTCTGTGTCATTTTGCCCATAGCGGTCTGAGGATGCGACTTTCTTGCCCTTTTGATACACTTCGATTTTGCCATCAAGCTCCTTGCCGCCTTGCAAGAGAATCTGACCTTCAAAATCTTTTTTGAAGCTTACTTTATACCAGTCTTGATCGGCTTTTTTCTGATTGTAAATATTGATTCGCCCTGATTTTTCCCATCTGCCTGAAGAAGTGTTTTTCATGCTGATTGGCTTTGATGGCACATTGTTTTTGATGACAGAGCCGGCATCCTCATCCTTATGATTGGCCAGCTTCATTTCAAAGGTATATTGCATCAAGCTGAATGGCATATAGAAGTAATCGGCCGCAATTTGGATAATATAAGATTTATTCTTATCAAGATATTGGGATCCCATGCCAAGTCCGATAAGATTAGGTGACTCCTGTTCTTTGTAATCGAGTACTTTATTCTTGTTTTTATCCTCGTATACCAACATATACGAATCCACTGGACGTTTGATGTCCTTTGGCAGCCCCTTTGTCTTAGGTGCTGATTGGTCAAGTGTCATTGTGTAAGCTCCTGATGTTTTCGGCTGATAATAAAAGAATTCTGTGTCAAAGTTTTTGCCAAAATCCCCTTGGAATTTCATAGATGGCAATTTTTTTATTTTTAGGTAGTCATCATTGTTCTCATATTTATCAGCAGGAGCCGAAAGAAACTTTGATTTAAATGTATATGGCTTCTCGGTGTATTTCTCGCTTAATAGATTTGTATAAAAGTTTAAATAATACGTTTTTCCTTTTTCTATAGAGAGGTACATCGTATTCGTAAGCGCGGTAAAGGAAGAGTTAACGTTATAGCCGATTGTGTTAAGGAATTTCAATCGCTCTCCTGTAAGCTGCTCTGTATAATCTGTGACCTGGTAGGCGTCTACCATATGATTGGCTTTGCCCAGGTCAAAAGCATAAATGCCTGTTTTAGTTGCCGTGAAGCGGTACCAATCCGTATCTTGCGCTGATTGGAGATAGCCTTTTTGCTGACTGGTCAGAATATAGGGCTTTGCCATTTCGTCGAGCAAATCAATCAAAAGGTCATCAGAAGGGGAGTTCCAATATTCTTCCTCGGAAATGAATTCGAAAATATCGGTGATCCCATCCTCATCAGCGGGCAAGGATATCCTTGTTGCTTTAAATTCATATGGGTCAGCATTCTGAGGAATGGTTCCCTGAATTAACGAAGATAATCCTCCATACTCCTCCGAGTCTGAAAAAACGATGAAAAAGAAATCTTCGTCAAATGATTCAAAACGATTTGATACCTGAATCGTATAGGTGGTGTTCGGCTCTGCTTCCAGCACATCTGATTCGGCCTCACCAATTCCGCTGCTATTGATGTCTAGAATTAATTCTTTGCCCGCTCCCTCTTCAAAATCTCCATCTTCTTCTATTTCTTGTTCAGTATCCGCTGGATCGATATCATCATCTTCTTCTTGGTAATCAGCAAATACTTGCAGGCTGACATTGCTGCCCGGCTGTGCGGCCATCTCGAGCTTAATTTTCTCAGGCTTATTCCCTGTAGTGATTTGATAGAAATCATCGTCCCCGTTCTTTCCAAGGAGATGCATTCCTTTATTCTTTGTGCTGTATGGAAGGCTGCCAATGACGATTGGTGTTTCTTCCGCTGATTCATCTGCCTTTGCGACCGTTTTATTCACTGTCAATTCATATTCTGATAGCTTGCTGCCTTTTACATCATAGTTGCCTGTAATGTCTTTGACGCCAATAGCCAATGTCCCATCAAATGGGGCGGTGAAATAATAACCCTCTGTCTTTCCTTCCTTCACATCATCAATGAGCATCGTTTTTTGCTTTTTCCCATCCTTGGAATACACATTAACATATAGCTTAGAATCAAATACCTTCGATTCCTTTAAGTTGATTTGGTAGGTTTCCCCTTTTTTGACAGTCTTTTTGACCCAGTGCTGATCTAATGGCTTTGTGAATACCCGTTTTGATGTATATTTTGTTCCGCTGAAAGTTTTAGCCTTTTTTAAGATTGTATCTTTATTCCAAGCTTCTACAGAAAGGGAAGGTATCTCTTTCTTATTAAACTTTAAAGCAGCAGCAGGATTGACCATTCCATATCCGTACTTAGTATCAAATCCTTTCGTACCAAGATCGGTTGCTGTCTTTTTGAGAATATACTCTACTTGCGCTGCATTTAAACCAGGATGCTTGGACAGCAATAAGGATACAGTCCCTGTAACCATCGGTGTGGCCATGGAGGTACCGCTTAAAACCTCAAAGGTAGACTTTTTCTCCATTCCATATGTCGGTGCATAAATGCTGTCTCCAGGAGCAACAAGATCGGTCGATACCCCATAGGAGGAATATTCTGTGAGAGATTTGTTTTTATCCACAGCACCTACACTGATAACGCCCTCATAGGATGCCGGAAATTCAGCAGAATCAGCTCCTTCATTGCCGGCGGCTGCTACCATGATAATGCCTGCTTTTCTTGCTTTTTCAACAGCTGCTTCCATAATTGGCGAGCTAAAATAGGAGGTGAAGCTCATATTTATGACTTTTACTTTCTTCTTGATGGCCTGCAGGATTCCCTCTGCAACAGTATAATCAGTTGCATAAATATCACGATTAAAGATATCGATGGAGTAGATATCGGCTTGGGGGTTTATTCCATATCCCCCTATTCCATTATTTTTCTCCCCGGCAATGATGCCCGCTACATGAGTTCCATGATTATCAGCTTTCGGAGCATTGATTGGATTGATTGCATTATAGCTTCCTTTAATCCTATTTTTTAATTCGGGATGGTTCGCATCTAGCCCTGTATCGATGACGGCCACCGATACCTTATTCTTGCCTGCAAGCTTTTGCGCTTCCGGAAGCTTCAATAGCTGATTAAAATATTGTTTACTTACCTTCGGGTCTGTTTTAACCGAGGACAACTTGACCTTCACACCTGGACTGACCGACTGAACATTTTTGGCCTTGCTCAATTTTGCGAGAGCTTCTTGTGCCGCACTCGCTTTCTTGAATTTAATGATGCTGTAGCCGAGCGAGGAGTAATCCTTTTTGAAGGAAACATCCTTGGCACGATAGAGATGACTTATTGTGCCGGAGTATTTGATGACAAGCGTTTCCTCCTGCAAATACTCACCATGCTTCTGTCCAGTTGTCTTCTCTGGCATCTTGAAGTTTTCTTTGACAGAGCGGTCAAATGATGTTGGACCAAACCCTGCCGCCGCTGCTCCCCCTGTTGCAGACACGGCCAAAAGGCCAGCCGCGATAACAGCCATTAATTTTTTCATTGTAACTCCCTTCCCCTACTTTATTTGATGACTATTACAAATTCGTTACATAATGTCTAAATCCTTTCAAATATTTCCGTTTTTTTACGACATTTTATTACAAAAAGAATGATGAATGAATGGTTTTCGCGCTTACAAAAGAAACCCCCTCGCCTCGATACCGGCAAGGGGGTTGAACGCCTAAATTAGGCTTTTATGATTTTGATTTCATTCTCTTCAAGTACGGCTTGGAAGGCTTTTACCTCCGGTTGATCAAAGATGGAATCTGCGATGGCATCTTCCAGTTTTTCTTGGATGACTCTGCGCAGCGGACGGGCACCGAACGCTGGGTTATACCCTAATTCAGCCAATTTCTCTTTCACTTCATCTGTTACCATAAGAGACAATCCTTCTGCTTTGAGCATCCCATGAAGCTCCTCAAGCATAATATCAACAATTTTAAGCAAATCTTCTTTACTTAAAGATTCGAATTGAATGATGTTATCAAACCTGTTCAGGAACTCCGGTTTGAAATACGGGCTTAGCTGCTGAAGAATATTTACTTCTTCCTCTACAGAATCTGCCGCGAATCCTACTTTATTGACTCTGTCCATCACACCCGCATTGCTGGTCATGATAATAACAGTATCTTTAAAGTTGACGGTATGTCCCTGACTATCCGTTAAGCGCCCATCTTCAAGGATTTGCAAGAACATATGCATTACGTCAGGATGTGCTTTCTCAATTTCATCCAAAAGGATAATGCTATATGGTTTACGGCGTACCTTCTCAGTTAATTGGCCGGCCTCTTCATGGCCGACATAGCCTGGAGGAGAACCAATCAATTTGGATACACTATGTTTTTCCATATATTCACTCATATCCAAGCGTATCATGGAATCCTTAGTCCCAAATAGCTCTTCAGCCAACGCCTTTGAAAGCTCGGTTTTCCCGACACCAGTTGGCCCCACGAAGAGGAAGGATCCAATCGGTCTATTTTTCGCTTTCAAACCGGCACGGCTTCGGCGCACAGCTTTTGCCACTTTCTCGACAGCTTCTTTTTGTCCGATGACTTTCTTTTTAAGCTCGCCTTCGAGATTATTCATGCGTTTCGCTTCATCCTCCTGAAGCTTACCAACCGGAATGCCTGTTTTCTCTTCGATGATGCTTTGAATATGATCAACCGTTACGACTGGTGTTTCTCCAGTGCCCTCTTGAAGCATTTTTTCTAGTTTTTCTTCTTCATCACGAAGTTTTGCTGCTTGTTCATAAGCTTCATTTCGTAATGATTCTTCTTTTTCTTTGTGAATTTCAGCTAAGCGTTTTTGAGCGGTTTCTTCCTCGATTCCCTCAATCGTCAAGTTTAATCTTGAACCTGCCTCATCCATTAAGTCGATTGCCTTATCGGGAAGGAAACGATCTTGGATATAGCGGTGTGAAAGCTCGACCGCTGCTGACAACGCTTCATCCTTGTATTCCACATTATGATAGGATTCATAACGTTCCTTTAATCCTTTTAGAATACGGAGTGCTTCCTCAGTGGTAGGCTCATCGACCTGAACAGGCTGGAAGCGTCGTTCTAATGCGCCATCCTTTTCAATTTGACGATATTCATTCAAGGTTGTCGCACCAACAAGCTGCAACTCACCACGTGCCAATGCCGGCTTCAAGATATTCCCTGCATCCATGGATCCTTCAGCAGAACCAGCGCCGACAAGCTGATGGATTTCATCAATGAACAGGATAATATTTTTGCGTGTTTGAAGCTCTGATATTAATTGTTTCATTCTCTCTTCAAATTGTCCGCGGATTCCTGTGTTAGATACAAGCGATGCAACATCCAATAAATAGACTTCCTTCGTTTTTAGCTTTGCCGGTACATTTCCATCAGCAATCTTCTGTGCCAATCCTTCCGCAATCGCTGTCTTTCCTACACCTGGCTCACCGATTAGCACTGGGTTATTCTTGGTGCGTCTATTCAAGATTTCAATGACACGCTTCACTTCTTTATCACGGCCAATGACCGGATCAATCAGTCCAGCCCTAGCGTTATGAGTAAGATTGCGGCCATACTGGTCCAGCAATCCCCCGCCGGCTCCAGATTGTCCTGTTTGTCTAGATTCTTGTTCCCTTTTCTCTTGACCAGGCATTTGGAAGCCGCTCTGACCAAACTCATTGGAGAATGGGTTAAAGGAAAATGGATTCATGGAATTCATGTTGAGCCCATTCATCTTTGTTCCAAGCTTTTGTCGCTCTTCTCTATAGCATGAAGAGCACAAATGGTGATTTTCCTGATGACCATTGATGCGGAGTTGCATTTGAACTGTCGCTTGATTTTTTTGGCATTTTTCACATAACATATGTGACTCCTCCTCTATTTTTCATTTATCTTTATCATAATTGGTTAACGATTATAAATAAGGTCAAGTTTGACTTTGACTATCTTTGACCTATGAGCTTATTATACTCTGACCTTTTTTGACTTTCAAGTATTTTGATTTATATTTATCAAAACAGCCTGTACTAGCCTATTTTTAAACATAAAAAGCCCCTCAGGGAATTCATTTTCCCTAAGAGGCTCTAGGTTTAGATTTATCTATTTATTAATTCGTCACTGTTGCAAATTTTTCTTTCCTCCACACCGTTCCGAATACAACTTTATTTCAAGGTGATTTTCTTCTTTGATTATGCACTTTGGATCAGAATTTTATTTTGTGTGGTAGTCAGTTCCAGAAGTACTTAATTTACAAGGTTGCTCGGCTTTATATTTGAAATTCTAGTCAAAAAAAGATCTTGCCAAGTTTTCTTCTTACAGCATAATTTTTAAATATTAATTATAATCTACCCATCTTTTTTGCAACACAATTTCATATCTTCTACACATTGTTTACCTTGTCCATAAATCTTTTAACGTCTCATTAGGCAAAATAGCTACTAAAAAATTTAAGACAACGATTATTGTTTTTGTCTTATCGTTTCTATCCATAAAGATTCACTTATATTGTGTATTTTATTGGCTATTGTCTTATATAAACTGTACTGTATTCTGATTCTTCTTCCTCTTCCTCTGCACCATACTCAAATGATGAGGTACGTGCTTTAGTATGCAATATTAAATTATCTCCCTCTTGCTTTAAATCGATTCTTATAGTAGAGTAGCCACCTCCATATCCTTTTGATCCACCCGTATCTTCATATACTGATTTATCTTCTTGGAATTGGTGCGTAGATTCTTCTATCCAATGACCACCGTTATTTTCTTCGTTATAATCATTGAATTCATCTACGAGAATCATAGTTCCATCAGCTTCTACCACTAGATTGGTAGAATAATCTTCCCATATACTAGATTGCCGATAAACTTCATATGTATATGTCAAATCTTCATTCACTGAACAAACTATTTGCATCCATTCAGAATCATCCTCGTCATTCCTATATATACCTATCCATTTTTCCTGTTTAATTTTTTCGATTATCTGCAGTGCTTCTTTTGAATCCCCATATTCTGTCTTATTCAAATACTCTTCTGCTATTGAAAACTCACCATTTCTCAACGCATCCAATCCTAAATAATAGTATCCTTCGAGTATTTCTTTTTCGGCATCATTTTTAAAATCACTATCATTTCCTAGCTCTTCATAAAGTTCAATTGCTTGCTTGTAGCTTTCTATTTCGAAGTAGCATTTGCCCCTATAATATGTGACATCAGGATATTCATATACTTTTTCAAATAGTCTTAATGCATCTAAGTACTGTCCAGCATTAAATAAAGATAAGGCACTACTATATGCTTGATCTTTATCATTTAAATCTATAGCAGAGGCTAATTTTTGAACAGAATCCTTGTATTCGCCTAATTCTTTATATATTACAATCGCATTGTCATAATCCCCCTTTTCATAATACGATTCCGCTTTAGAATATTGTATAGAAGGATTAATAATTTTTGTCCATGCAAAGGCAATTATAGATAATACTATAACAATAACAACCGTAACTCTTGTAATACGTACTATCTGTTTCCTTTTTTTTCTTTTTTGCTGTTCTGCTTCTTGACGTGATATTTCAGCTATTCTCTCTTGTCTTTCACGCTCAACTTCTTCTGCATCGAGACGAACTTTAAGTTGTTCTTCCAAAAGAACAGGATTATAAGCATTAAAAATTTTTTCTTTACTTACTCTACAACTAGTACAAGTATTTGTATTGTTCAGCTTTCCGCAAGTACACAACCACAAATCTTGAATGGTTGTAGGAATATATTTGCTTTGTGTAGAAGTCTCAATTTGATATTGCTTGATTAATTCAGGGTCATCCAAAACGGACTCCAGACTTTGCGGGGGTTCTAAAGGTAATAATTCAGCACCACAAATCTCGCTATTATCCCTTCCTTCAAAAACCACTAATATCTTTCCTATTTCGATAGAACGGGTTACATTATCCGGCATTACAATCGCCTTATTAGAACCGAAATACTCTCCATTATTTATGTTCAAATCAAGATATTGATACTCCTCAATTCCTTCAACAATTTTATCTGAAACATCATATGCTTTGAGTGAAATTTTTAATGCCTTAATTTTATATTCAGATATACTTTGAAATTTTAACTGGGCAACAATATTATCGGTTTCTCTATCTTTTAATAAAACTCCCCCCGATACAATAATAGAAGTACCCTTTTTATATAAATTATCATGTAACTTATATAACGTTTCAAATCTTCCACCCACAAAAAACACCTCACATTTCTGGTAAATTAGATTCAATATCCTGTATCATCGACTTAGTCTTGTCATTTACAGTTGTTTTTTTATCTTTCATCATACGTAACATTTCATTTTGGTTATCCACATTGTCTTGAAGGAGATTAATTATTTCTGAAAATCCTACAAATATAATTCCAAAAATAATTCCCATAATAAGAAATGGTAATCCAATCAAAAAGTTATCATCCGATAATACTAAAAATATAAAAATGCCACAAACAAATTCAATAATACCTACACTAAATAGTATTTTAGAAATAATATTCTTTCCCATCATTAGACCTCCTGATAAAAAATAAAAATATTCCTATAATTATTTTTCGCTTTTTCAGCCTAAAAATCAATAGGCTTTTGAAGCGTATACTATAATAAAATCAAAAAGAATTACGGATAGACAAAGATATGTATCCAACATTATTTCAAAGTGTAAATTTCACAGCGAATCAAAGGACGATTAGTAGGTATTAGACTGACGAACACGAAATCCCCCTATCTGCTCTATGTCTAATTACTAATTTCATGGAATTAGAGTTGATTATCTTTTAGATCGAACAGATGTAAAAAACATATCTACCATCTCAAAGAATGAGCTTGTTATTTATAAAAATTTCATTATATCTCTTAGCAGCATTCTTTATCGACATTTTTTTAAATTTTCTATCCTCCTCAACATTCCCAAAACAACCCTCCTTCAAGGCCTTTTTCCTCTTTGATTATGTTAAAATCAGATTTTTGATGTGACGAAAAGCTCTAAAAGCGCTAATTTTTACAAGCTTTCTCAAACCAACGTTTAAACCCGGTCAAAAAAAGACCTTACAAAGATTTCTCTTTATAAGGTCTAATTATTATTATGATTTTGATTCATTTAGAATGAGTATCAAAGAAATCGTTAGATATATGAATTTACTTAATAAACAGGTTCCTTTGACTTTTTGTTGCGGATTGTTGCCTGGGCAGCCGCTAATCTTGCTAAAGGCACACGGTACGGCGAGCAGCTTACATAATCAAGTCCTGTTTTGTAGCAGAATTCAATCGAAAATTTCTCTCCTCCATGCTCCCCGCAAATACCTGTTTTAAGTTCTGGCTTAGTCTTTCTGCCTAATTGGACACCCATTTCCACCAATTTGCCGACACCGCCTTGGTCAAGGACCGCAAATGGGTTTTCAGGCAATACCTTTTCTTCTATATAGGTTTGCAGGAACTTCCCTTCTGCATCATCACGGCTGTAGCCGAAGGTGGTCTGGGTTAAATCATTTGTGCCGAAGGAGAAGAAATCTGCTTCCTCGGCAATTTCATCCGCTGTGATCGCCGCACGAGGGATTTCAATCATCGTTCCAACTGTATAGGTGAACGTAAGTCCTGTTTCTTGCTCGACCTCTTTAGCTGTATCAATCACTAGCTGTCTCATCTGTCTTAGCTCATTCACATGACCCACAAGCGGAATCATGATTTCCGGTTTCACAGGAAGCCCCTTGTTCATAATGGCAGCAACGGCGTAAAAGATGGCTTTCGCTTGCATGCCATAGATTTCAGGATGAATCATGCCTAGACGGCAGCCCCTATGACCAAGCATTGGATTGAATTCATCCAATTGGCGGACCTTCTTCAATAGTGCCTCTTTTTCAGCCAATTCTGTGCTATCAGGATGCAGGATTTGCAGCTTCGTCACATCAACAAGCAATTCTTCCTTGTCAGGCAGGAACTCATGAAGCGGCGGGTCCAGAAGACGAATCGTTACTGGATGACCTTCCATTGCTTCAAAAATCCCTTCAAAATCCTCCTGCTGCATTGGAAGGAGGTGACTTAACGCTTCTTCCCGCTCTGTGAGAGTTTCAGCCAAAATCATTCTTTGTACAAAAGGAACACGCTTCGCATCCATGAACATATGCTCAGTTCGGCAAAGACCGATCCCGCCTGCGCCAAATTCCATTGCCTTCTTCGCGTCTTCCGGGTTATCGGCATTTGCTCGAACCCCAAGGTCTCTCAATTCATCAGCCCATTGCAGCAATGTTTTGAATTCTGCCGATAATTCAGGTTCAATCATTGGAATCTCGCCAAGCATGATTTCTCCAGTAGAGCCATCAATCGTGATTATTTCACGATGCTTCACGATTACCTCGCCAACCTTGAATTGCTTCTCCTTCAGATCGATCTTCAAGGCATCACATCCGCAAATGCAGGCTTTTCCCATACCACGCGCAACAACGGCGGCATGGCTCGTCATGCCACCCCTGCTCGTAACGATTGCTTGTGAAGCGACGATTCCGTGAATATCATCCGGGGTGGTTTCCGGACGGACTAAAATGACCTTCACGCCCTCTGAAGCAAGCTGTTCGGCTTCATCGGCATCAAAGACGACTTCTCCAGTCGCAGCACCAGGTGAGGCAGGAAGACCTTTTGCGAGCTGCTTTCGAACATGAGTATCATCAATACGGCGATGAAGAAGCTGATCAAGCTGTTCAGGATCGACACGCAATAACGCTGTTTGCTTATCAATGATTCCCTCTTCCTCCATTTCTACCGCAATCCGAATCGCTGCCTGAGCCGTCCGTTTCCCATTCCTAGTTTGCAAAATATATAATTTCCCGCGTTCAACGGTAAATTCAATATCCTGCATATCTAAATAATGACTTTCCAGCTTTTTGCAAGTATCCGTGAATTGTTTAAATACGGCAGGCATATCCTTCTCTAATGCTTGAATCGGTTCTGGCGTACGGATTCCCGCCACAACATCTTCCCCTTGTGCATTAATTAAATATTCGCCATACAATATATGCTCACCCGTCGATGGGTTACGGGTAAATGCCACGCCTGTACCGGAATCTTCTCCCATATTCCCAAACACCATACTCTGGATATTGACCGCTGTTCCTAAATGATCTGGAATTCTGTTCAAGCGTCTGTATACTTTTGCGCGCTGATTATTCCATGAATCAAAAACGGCATTAACAGCGAGGAATAATTGCTCCTCTGGGTCTTCTGGGAAAGCTTGTTTTGTATGTTTTTGTACGATTTTTTTGTATCCTTCAATGACTTCCATCCAATCCTCGGCTTTCATTTCCGGATCATGGGTATAGCCTTTCGCTTCCCTGGTTTCCTCCAAATATTGTTCAAAATAAAAAGTGTCCACCCCTAAAACAACATCAGAGAACATTTGGATGAAGCGGCGGTAGGAATCATAAGCAAAGCGGGCATTATTTGTCAGCTTTGCCATCCCGACGACTGTCTCAGCATTCATCCCCAAGTTCAGAATGGTATCCATCATACCTGGCATTGAAAAAACAGCGCCAGAGCGTACGGAAACGAGAAGAGGGTTTGAAGGGTCGCCCAATTTCTTTCCTGTTTTGCTTTCTAGTTCAGAAAGAGCTCTTAAAATTTGCTCCCTCAACTCAGAAGAAATTGCTTTATTATTATCATAATAAGAGTTACAAGCCTCCGTGCTGATTGTAAACCCAAAAGGAACAGGCAAGCCAATGTTCGTCATTTCAGCCAGGTTGGCACCCTTGCCCCCCAGCAATTCCTTCATAGTTGTATTTCCTTCATTAAAAAGATAGACGAATTTGGTCATTATTTGTAACTCCTCTCATTTTTTAAAATATCGAGTATAACGCTGGCTGTTTCTTCTACAGCCTTGTCGGAAACGTTTATAACCGGGCAGCCGACCCTCTTCATAATTTTCTCGGCATAATCCAACTCCTCCAGAATCCTTTCATAGCTCGCATAGCTTGCCTTTGAGGTAAGTCCCAATGATTTGAGCCGCTCTTTGCGAATAGCGTTAAGCTTATCCGGCGTGATGATGAGACCAAAGCATTTGCTCTTCTTGATTTTAAACAGTTCATCTGGGGGGGATACCTCAGGAACTAACGGAACATTCGCCACCTTGTATCCTTTATGGGCAAGGTACATCGAAAGCGGTGTTTTCGATGTCCTTGAGACACCAATCAAAACAACATCTGCAATGAGCATGCCTCTAGGGTCTTGTCCATCATCATATTTGACGGCAAACTCCACTGCTTCCACTTTACGAAAATAATCATCATCAAGCTGTCTCATCAAGCCCGATCGATGATTGGCTTCCTTATGAAACTTTTCTTCAAAGGCGTTCATTAACGGATGAAGAAGATCAATCGCTTGAATATTTGCTAATGCTGCTTGCCGGTCAAGATACTCCTTCAAGGATGGGATGACAATCGTATAGGCAATTATGGAGGAATTCTCACTGGCCATATTGATTATTTCATCAATATCCTCTTCGCTTTGGACGAATGAGTTTCTCCTTATATCGACGTGCCCGCCGTTAAACTGTGTTGAAACGGCTTTCACAACAAATTCCGCTGTTTCTCCCACGGAATCAGAGACAACATAAACCACTTCTCTCCTGTCCAATTTATGCTCATCTCCTTTCTGACTTTTCAATATATCTTATGTATCAACCTTGTTCATTTAAAGGGGTAAACGTACAATTAATCACCCCTTCGTTCAATTGTGTCATACTATTCAAATTTAGTATATAACATTAACCATGAAATTGCCTACTATTTTGTATAGATAAAATTATCAGAAAATATATTTTTTTATCAGACAAGCGAATGGCCGCATAGTAAAATAAAGACAATAGATTTATTTTCCATATACGGAGGTGTTTATGAAACGTTTGACTGCACGCATGCTTGTTATATCCTTTGATTGTTTATCAGCCTTGGACTATCCGCTTATTCGTGACCTTCCTCATTTTAGGGAGGTGCTCTCAAAGGGATCATTAGCTCCAAGGGTAAAGACCATCTATCCCTCACTTACATATCCATGCCACACAACCATAGTGACTGGCAGATACCCGAAGAATCACGGAATTATCCATAATACGCTTATCCAGCCAGGACGCCATTCTCCTGACTGGAATTGGTACCGGAGTAAAATCAGCGGCACGACCCTTTATGATGAGGCAAATAAAGCAAAGATGAAGACAGCCGCCCTGCTTTGGCCTGTTACAGGGCGGGCCCAAATCAATTATAATCTGCCGGAGATCTTTCCGAATCGCTGGTGGCAAACTCAACTGCTTGTATCTTTGTTCAGCGGCACGCCCGCCTATCAATGGGAGTTGAATAAACGGTTCGGACATTTACGTAATGGGATAAAACAGCCGGAGCTAGATGATTTTGTTCTTGCCTCTTCGGTCCACACAATCGAAGCATACCAGCCAGACTTGATGATGGTTCATTTCACGGATTTGGACTCCATGCGTCACTATCACGGCTTTTCCTCACCAGAGGCGACGGCTGCGATAAAGCGGCTTGATGAGCGGCTTGGAGCGATATTAGGTGCTTTGAAGAGAAAGAAGCTTTATGATGAGACGACCATTATTGTGCTCGGAGACCACAGTGCTTTAGACGAGAATAAAGCCATCCATATGAACGTCCTATTAAAAGAAAACAGCTGGCTTTCTGTCAATCATCGCAGCCAGATTTCGAAATGGCGGGTTTACTGCAAATCATGTGATGGCTCGGCATATATTTATATAAAAGATAAAAAGGATAAAACCTTAAAAACCCAAGTTAAAGCCTTTTTATATTCACTGCAGCAAAACCCAGCCAACGGAATAGAAGATGTTTTAAGCGGCAACGAGGCCGCCAGGATGGGGGCTGACCCAGAGTGCTCCTTTATGCTCGAGGCCAGACGGGGATTTTATTTTCTAGATGATGTTTCAGAAGATTTTATTGAACCAATTCAAGAGCATGATGAGCAAAAAAAGCATATATTAGCAACTCATGGTTATTCGCCTAATAAAGCTGATTATCATACTATTTTCATGGCATCTGGAAAAGGAATCAAGAAAGATGTAACGGTTTCTCACATAGATTTAGTCGATATCGGTCCGACATTAGCTGCCTTGCTTGGCTTAGATTTAGGTAAAACAGATGGACATGTAGTTAAAGAGTTTCTGACCATTGAATGAGGGAGTGTATTCCATGAAGAAATTAACCAAGCAGGAGAAGAGCTGGGCCATGTATGACTGGGCTAATTCTGCCTACTCTATCGTTGTCGTGACGGCAATCTTCCCGCTCTATTTCAAGGCTTCAGCCAACGAGGCTGGTCTGGCCGCTTCAACTTCAACCGCTTATTGGGGCTATGCTAATTCAATAGCGACCTTACTTGTTTCAATTTTAGCCCCCATGCTCGGAACAATCGCTGACTTTAAAGGTTTCAAGAAACGGTTCTTTACGTTTTTCTTTCTATTAGGTATCCTCTTCACAATGCTTCTCGCAGTCGTTCCATTTGAACAATGGTTTTTCTTGCTCGCCTGTTTTATCTTGACGTCCATTGGCTTTGCAGGAGCCAATATCTTTTATGATGCATTTCTCGTGGATGTCACGACAGAGGAGCGCATGAGCAAGACATCGGCATACGGATATGCGACCGGATATATCGGAAGCACCATTCCCTTTGTGATAGGGATTGGCCTAATCATGTCCGCTCAAATGGAGCTGATTCCCCTTTCATTGACGGTTGCAATGCAGGCCGCTTTCTTCATTACGGCCTTATGGTGGGGGTTGTTTACCATCCCTTTTTTAAAGAATATCGAGCAGGTATACTATATCAGCCCAGTTCCAAATCCAGTTAGAGCGAGCTTCAAACGGTTGTACCAAACATTCAAAAACATACAATCCTATAAAAGCTTATTCCTTTTCCTGCTGGCTTACTTCTTCTACATAGATGGCGTCCATACAATCCTCACGATGTCGACGGCTTACGGCACGGATATGGGATTGAGCTCGACTACGCTGCTTATTGTTTTATTTGTTACCCAAGTAGTGGCCGCCCCCTTTTCCCTCCTATATGGGAAACTAGCAGGGAAGTACAATGAAAAGAATATGATCCTATTTGGCATCATCATCTATACGCTCATCTGCATCTATGCTTTTTTTATGGATTCAGCTATCGACTTCTGGATTTTAGCCATGCTAGTCGGCTCCTCCCAAGGGGGGATACAAGCGCTAAGCCGCTCCTATTTTGCGAAACTTGTACCAAAGGAATCCTCCAATGAGTTTTTCGGATTCTATAATATTTTTGGTAAATTCGCCGCCATTACAGGTCCCTTCTTAATGGGGGTGACTACACAGATAACTGGCCAATCAAATATGGGCGTATTCAGCCTTATCATCCTCTTTGTCATCGGGGCAGTGATTCTCATAAAGGTTCCAGCTCAACAGAAAGCACCCGCTGTACCAGCGACGGATTTCTCACCGCCCAATCAGCCGTAAAATAGAGCGCCCTTTCCATGGATCAGTGGATTGGGCGTTTGTTATGGAGCCAAATTGTCACCTCATCTCTTTTTAGTGAATAACTGTTTTTGTAAGGATTGTTGCTATTGATTAATACTTCTTATAGATATGAAAATAGCCACTCCCTTAAAGGAAGTGGCTATACTTGTTATTGAACTAAAGCCCATAATAGTTTAAGTACATTCCTTCGTAAACTTACTTCTTTATTACAGGAATGCCGCTCTGTTTGTAGCATAAAAACCGTTAATTTAACAACCTTTATCTTCTGTTTTTGCTCACATTAGCTAAAAAAACGGACTTTCTTTTTTATTCTTTTAACCTTATTGGGTGAATTAGAATCATCGTCCATTTAAATTTCATCTGGATGCTCATCAAGAACCCAAGGGATTTCAGCATCAAAATCTAACTGAAGGACAGGATCAGGAAAATCTTCTGGAACAAATGCTAAGTCGTCCGAAAAGTCAAACATAAAACTTTTGATTTCGAAAGCATTTTCAAATGTATTAAATTCTCCTTTTAACACTTTGCCTACAAAATGATAATTCCCGATGTATTGTTTTATCATAGTCTCTTTGGTTGGAAATATAGAAAGATTTGCTGGCATAGCAGGATTAATTCCTAAATTATTGAAAAAAATAGCTACGGAAGTATCTAAATGCTTACAAGCCTCTACAAAATTCTTACAGTCCAAACAATCACATACACTAATACCTTTATTATAAAATTCACGTGTCTTAGAGATATCAGCTTCTACTAACCAATTTGCTATTTTAATCTGTTGAAGCATTACAGACACCTACTCTCTTTTTTAAAAACTCAATACTATAAGCATTCTTACAATACCTTCCTCAACTAAACTCCCTGTTACTTCCATCAGGACTTCGATAGAAAGGACATTTATCCTTCTATGAATAGTTATTCAACCAATTAAACAAAAAGGGTATTAATTTGAGAGGGATACGATTCCTTAATTACCCCGTAAAAACCACCTTCTATTTCATCCCCAACTTGGAACGTTGCGGCCCGATTTACTGCAAGGTCACAAAGGTTCTGCCCTTTCCCAATCAACAATGACCGTATCACCATTAATTTCAATAATGCTCCTTTAAATGTAGATTTTCCTCTACTATAAATAACCCAATGATTTTCTTTTTCAATATTCATCCTCATTCCTTCTTCCATTAAACTGACCTTTTTGTTGAATATAATATCTACTTTGAATCAATCAACAAAATGAATATCCCACTTTTAAAAGATGTCGATATTTTATAAGAAGATAGCCAAATGAAATGGAAAAAGATTAAATTAATACCATTATAGTTACAACTAATCCAACTACTCCAAAAAGCAAATATAGATAACCGATAATAAAACTGTTTCTATTCTTATTTTTCTTAAATTCTAAAAAATACAGGCCATACCCTACTACTAAAATCGTCAATAAGACAAATAACAGGTTAAAAAGTATCAATAATGTCCTCCGTTCTAACTACACAATAAAAGAATACATTCGTGCTTATTGATTAAGCATTTTAATTCTCCTTCTTAATATGATCCTTAAATTATATATTCGGTAAAGTAAAAATAAATCCTTCAACCGTTTACCCTGCCACGTCTGTTCCATAAGAAATTCAACACAAAAAGGCATTAATCCTTCTTAAATCAATGCACCCGTTAGTTACTTTCAAAAAAGAGACCTTATTAAAATCCTTGAAATTGATTTGCTTCTGTTAGTTAAAGGAAATCGGGATAGAGTTTTGCCTAAATTGACTTTTGTTATGGAAAGCAAACTTTACGTGGTGAAGGTTTTCAAATATAATGAACTTGATGGAAAGTTAACTTTCCATCAAATAAGGAGGCTAGGGGATGAAAAATAGACTTGCTGAGTTGAGAAAGAAGCACGGCATCAAACAGGAGGAGTTAGCAGATCGCTTAGAAGTCTCTCGCCAAACCATTGGCTCACTTGAAAACGGTCGTTATAATCCCTCTATCATTTTAGCTTTTAAAATCGCTCGACTGTTTGAGGTCAGTATTGAAGACATTTTTATTTATGAGGAGAGTGAAGAAAATGAAAAATAAAAAGATAAAAATATATTTAGCCCTAACAGTTTTGGCAGCAATCTTTGTTGCTATTGGAAAGTTTGTAATTACAGGAAATACGATACCTGGACTTCTTATTGGGATTGGAGCTGGACTATTTGGTCTTAGTTTGGCTCAAATAATTGTAATTGCGATTGCTGAAAAAAATCCAGAATATAAACGAAAAGCTTCAATTGAAGAAAAAGATGAAAGAAATATCGCTATTAATAATAACGCAAAGGCAAAAGGTTTTGATGCAATGGGTTATATTTTAACCATACTAATGCTGATTTTTGTTTTCCTGAATGCAGACTTATCAATTATCCTTTTACTTGTCTTTGCTTACTTACTTGTGTACGGTGTGTTCATCTTTTATTTATATAAATATTCTAAGGAAATGTAAAACGACAATAACAACTAATCCATATAACAGTCCTTAATAAACTTATTCCTCAGTTCACTTTAATATTGTTCTTTATGTTATTCATCAAAACCTTATTAAACTAAACTACCCTTTTTGTTCAAGAAGGTGCTCTCTTCTCGATTGCACCATAATATGAATAGCAGTTTCCCTTTTTATTCAATAGCAACAATCTTTACGAAAACAGCCTTGAATAATAAAAACACCATTCCGTTTGTTCCTGGAATGGTGTTGTTTCTTCCTTATAAATCTATCTCCACCGAAATCGGGCAATGATCACTACCCATAATTTCCGAATGGATGCTGGCTGCCTTTATTTTGTCAGCAATTGAGCTTTGCACGATGAAGTAGTCAATTCTCCAGCCGATATTACGTTCGCGAACGCGGCTCATATACGACCACCATGTATAATGATCAGTCAATTCCGGGTGCAAATGACGGAATGAATCAACAAATCCTGATTCAAGGAGCTCCGTCATCTTTTGCCTTTCCTCATCGGTGAATCCTGAATTGCCCCGATTGGATTTTGCATTTTTTAAATCAATTTCAGAGTGGGCCACATTCAAGTCTCCAGTAAGAATAACTGGCTTCTTCTCGCCAAGCTCCAGTAAATAATCCTTCAATAAATCTTCCCAAACGAGGCGATATCCAAGTCTCGCCAAATCCCGCTGTGAATTAGGCGTATAGACATTTACGAGGTAGTAGCTTTCGAACTCAAGGGTTATGGCCCTGCCTTCAACATCATATTCATCCTTGCCGATTCCATAAGAAACTGACTTTGGCTTTTCCTTAGTAAATACGGCTGTTCCGGAATACCCTTTCTTAACCGCATAGTTCCAGTATTGGTGATATCCTTCTAGCTCGAGGGCAATTTGACCTTCCTGAAGCTTTGTTTCCTGAACACAGAACACATCTGCATCAAGGTTTTGAAAGACCTCCAAGAAGCCTTTCCCCACACATGCTCTTAAGCCGTTGACATTCCATGACACTAATCTCATCTAAATTCTAATCCCCCTATAACTCTCTCATGTTCTATTAGTGAACGTTATTTCCATTATACCAGACAAGACTAATTTGACTCCCCTCTGGATACTTTAATGAAAAAGGAGGAAGAAAAATGGCAAGAAGAACAAAAATCATGATTCCAGAATCAAGGCAAGCTCTCGACCGCTTAAAAGCACAAATCGCCCATACGGATGATCCAGAAAAAGCAAAGTATGAAATTGCTAAAGAAAAAAACATTCCGCTTGCACATGGCTATAATGGCAAAATCACCGCGGAAGACGCCGGGAAAATTGGCGGAGCGTTAGGCGGAGGCATGGTAAAGGAATTAACGAGAATGGCTATGGAGCAATTAAGAATTAACCCGCCAAAAAACTGATTTATAACCTTTTCACGTATTCACGAATCATATCATTCATGTTCATGGCCAGAAGCAGATAGTTTTCAGCAACAACCTTTTCACGATTCTCTCTGCCATCCATGTTTTTGATAATAGACAACTGGATGGCTCGTCCATAATTAAACGAGTCATCCGCCTCTTTCAATTTCTTGTGGGCTAGCTCGATTTCTCCTGCATTTGCGGCTGCAAAGGCTTCAATGGCCGTACTGCTGCAGTCCTCTCCGCATAAGTATAAGGCCTGAATTAATTCATTTCCTCCTTGCATAGGTAAGCCCCCTCATCATCTATTACTAACTAGTATGACGAAGGGGCTTATAATAGAAGCAGGCTTGTCTATTTTGTTTGTTTTTTTCGATCAAAGTAGCGTTCTTCGGCGCGTTTATACAGGCTGATTTCAAGCTCTGTCTCCGGAATGATAGCCGGTACCGGTGATGGCCTGCCCGCTTCATCGACAGCAATCATCGTTAGATAGGCCTCAGAGGTCAAGCGGCGCTCACCTGTCATAAGATTTTCTCCTTCCACCTTCACATAGACAACCATGGATGTTTTATGAGCCCATGTGACAAATGCCTCAAGATTAATGGCTTCCCCTGACTTGATAGGGGCATGGAAATCTAATGAATCTCCTGAAGCAGTCACGACAGGTTTGCGGCAATGACGCATCGCAGCAATGCCGGCAATTTTATCGACATACGCCATTACCTTTCCGCCAAATACCGTCCCATAATGGTTTGTGTCAGCAGGCAGGATCAAATCGGTTAAATACGTTAACGAATCTTTGACTTTCTTCGCTTCATTATGCATAAAATTCTAGTCTCCTGTTTGATAGTATCTTCCTTCTTAATGTACTATATTTTCAGGGAGACTTCCATTTGCTGCTATTGCTTTAAAAGATAATATGGTTGAAGGGGAGAGATACTTTGTATAAATACACCTTATGTTTTCTAAAAAGAAAGGACGAAATCCTTATGCTGAACAGGGATTTTGCCCCTGTTCAAGGATTGTGGAACGGTATCGGCGGAAAGATGAAAGAAGGCGAAACTCCTCTGGACTGCATCATAAGAGAGATTGATGAAGAAACAGGTATTTCGATAAAGCCGGAAGAAGTCACCTTCAAAGGAATCATCACATGGGAAACAGATCTTGGTTATCAAGACGGCCTTTATGTTTTCTTAGCTGATATCCCTAGTGCCACTCACTATGAAACACCCCAAAAGACAGCTGAAGGGATACTGGATTGGAAAAAGATTTCATGGCTGCTAGCCCCCGGCCAGTTAGGTGCCGGAGAAATGATTCCTCACTATTTGCTGAATGTATTAAACTGCCGTGAACCATTAAAGCATGTCTGCATCCTTCAAGACAAAAAATTAATAAGCTATGAATTCACCCATCTGAGTTAACCGATAGGCATATTCCCTACATCAAAACGAATTATTTACACATGCTCACGAAATACTTCAGCAATCTCTCCATACTGAAGTCATGCTCGCTCAATTCCTCAGGGTGAAATTGCGTCCCAATGATTGGCTCAGCTTTTCCCTCGAAGGCCTCGATTAAGCCGTCTTCCGCCTTAGCAGCGCATCTCAAGCCACCGCCCAGTTTCTTTACCCCTTGATGATGGAAGCTGTTCACCTTCGCCTTATCCTTTTTCAAGATTTCGTGGAATCGGGTATCCTTTTCTACGGTTATTTCATGAACCGTCTCAGGCCTCTCAACATCGGTTAAGTGATCAAGATTACGGATAGGATCTTCATCATCAAGATGCTGATGGAGAGTTCCGCCAAGAGCAACATTAATTAAGTGGGAGCCCCTGCAAATCCCAAAGAGGGGTTTCTTCTGCTTCCTTGCCTCTTTAATAACGGCTAAATCCGATTTATCCAGCCTTTCATCTGTTACACCGAGATTTTCACTAGGCTCCTCTCCATAAAACTTCGGATGAACGTCAATGCCGCCCGTTAGCAATACACCATCGACCATGGAAATCCATACCTTAGCGATATCCTCATCACCGAGCGGGAAAATAATTGGAATTCCTCCCGCCTTCTTTACAGCCTCTGAATATTGTAAGTAGATGATTGTACTTTCAATACCTTCTACCTCATATAAATTACTTGTTAATCCGATAATTGGTTTATCTTTCATGGTTATTACCTCCCTAATAGACGACTATTCCCGTATCTGAGTAAAGATAATCTTCCCATGAAAAAAGATTCATAAAAAGGCCAAGCACCCTTTTATGAATCTTTTTATACAATCTTCTATTCTTAATGATTAATGGATGTTCTTCTTCTCGAAATTACCGCCCATGACATCTGCTACATTTTCAATGGCTATAAAAGCATTCTCATCAATATCATGCACGATATCCTTCAGCTTGGTCAATTCCAGCCTCGTCAGAACGCAATAAATCATTTGTGTATCTTCTTGCAAATAACCGCCCTTTGCATAAAGGAAGGTGGTGGATCGGCCCAAACGGTCTTGGATGGCTTGAGAGATTTCTTCATACTCTTTCGAAATAATTGTGGCAGAACGGGATTCATTCAGACCTTCAACAACGATATCCATCACTTTAGCAGCTATATAATACGTAAACATGGAGTACATAGCAGAATCCCATCCATACACAAACCCAGCGATGATAAAGATGAAGAAGTTGATGAACATGATAATCTGTCCGACTGGCAAACGCATTTTCTTCGAAAAGAGAATGGCGACTATTTCCGTCCCATCAAGCGATCCGCCGGCACGAATGACTGTACCAACCCCAAGACCTAAAATTAATCCGCCAAACAGAACAGCCAGAATTCTGTCATCCGTAAACGGTTCGGCATGGTGGAAAAGAGCGGTACTCAAAGAAAGAATGACAATTCCGTATGCGGTAGACAAGGCAAAGGTCTTACCAATCTGTTTATACCCTAAATAGAGGAATGGAAGGTTTATCACGAAGATAAAGATCCCTAATTGTACTTTAGTTACTTCAGATAAGATAATCGATATACCTGTTATCCCTCCGTCCACCACGCTGTTCGGCACTAAAAAGTACTCTAGTGATACCGCCATGAGGACGGCACCAATCGTTATGAACAGGAATCTTAATAACAGCTTCCAAAACGGAGCTTTTTTATGTTTCTTTACCACTATTCTCCCTCTTTTCTTCTCTATTTTTCTTAGTTATTGCTACTGTGACTCTTTTTGACGGATTGATAATCCGCAAATTTCTTGATTACTCTTTGAATGATGACTTGTTCATCCTCATCCAATAATCTCGCATAATTCATCAGAATGTCCCTTGAGTAATTCTTAGCCTTAACCAATACTTCTTCCCCTGCGTCGGTTAAGGTCACTAGCACCGAACGGCGATCACTCTCATCTTGAACACGAGATACAAGTCCACTCTGTACCAGTCTCTCAAGCATAACGGTAATCGCACTAGACTTTACATCCAACTCTTCTGCCAAACGTTTCACGTTGGACACTTTTTCCTTATGAATCGTATTGAGAAGATGGAATTGCGAACCAGTAATCCCTAAATCCTTCAACTCATATAGTTCAGAAATCAGCCCTCTAATAACTGGTACAAGCCATTCTTCCAACTGGTCTAAAATAACCTCTTGATTAGTCAAATCACTGAACCTCGCTTCAAGTATTTTCTGATTGAATAAATATATTATACCATTCAATATTTAATCTTGTTAATAATTAAATCATTTAACTAATTGAGTAAAAAAAGGAAGGGAGAATAGCCATTGCCTATTCTCCCTTCCCTGTATTCCTTATTTAGATGGCATGTGATTTAGATGATGATGATGTACCAACTTCTGATACCCAGTTAAACGGATCCTCAACTTTCCCCGTTTGAATGCCTGTTAATGTATCATATAATTTTTGAGAGATTTCTCCAATCTGGCCGCCATTAATCTCAAGCACATTGTCTTCCCATAACAGTTCGCCCACCGGGGAAACAACGGCAGCTGTACCCGTTCCAAAAGCCTCCTCAAGCTTTCCATCATGATGAGCCTGAATGAGTTCTTCCATCGAAACTCTTCTCTCAATCACTGGTATATCCCAATGCTTCAAGAGCTGAATGATTGAATTTCTTGTCACCCCATCAAGGATGCTCCCATTTAATTCAGGAGTAACAATCTCCCCATTGATTTTGAAAAAGACATTCATGCTGCCAACTTCTTCAATATATTTCTTCTCAATGCCATCCAGCCATAGCACCTGTGAACAGCCGAGTGCTTCGGCCACTTCCTGTGCTTTCAGGGAGGCAGAATAATTGCCGCCTGTTTTAGCCATTCCCGTCCCGCCTTTAACAGAACGGACAAATTCCTTTTCAACCCCGATGCGTACTGGATTAATCCCATCCTTATAATAGGCTCCGACCGGCGAGAGAATAATCATGAACCGGTAATGCTTAGATGGAGAAACGCCTAAATAAGTCTCCGTTGAGATGATGAATGGACGGATATAAAGGGACGTGCCCTCTGCATCCGGAACCCAGTCCCGGTCAACTTCAACCAATGTCTTAAGTGCCTCTAACATAAAGGACTCATCAATAGAAGGAATACACAGTCGATCATTTGATTTATTCATTCGCTCAAAGTTCTTCTCCGGTCTAAACAAAAGAATCCGTCCTTCTTTTGTCCGGTATGCCTTTAGACCTTCGAACACGGTTTGCCCATAATGGAAGGTCATGCAGGAAGGATCAAGCGTGATGGGTTGGTAAGGAATGATGCGCGGATCATGCCAGCCCCCCAGCTCTTCATCATAATCCATGATAAACATGTGATCTGTGAAGATTCTTCCAAACCCAAGGCTGTCTGGGTCAGGTTTTTGTTTTTTAGTTCTTGTATGAATAATAGTGATTTGTGTATCCATATGATGTCTCCTTCAAATTGTCAGAATAGTTAATAAAAATAATTGTACTCTTGTATCCCCTACTCTGCAAGTAGTAAAACCGATAAAATAGGTTTTTTCATAAAAAAAAGATGAATTACCCTAGCGGAAATTCATCTTTCTTAACTATTTTATGATTCATCACCCTTACGCATGACAATATAGGGAAGCAATTTGTCAGTCGAATCACGGCCAAGCTTTTCAATTTGCCAATTCTTGCATTGGAGATGGCTTGCATCCATCATCTGAAATGCTTCCTCCTGTGAAGGAGAAGAAATGACATATTCCTGATTCTCAGCATGCTTATTTTTGAAATGGTATAAATACAAGGGTTGCTTTATCAGGTTTTTCAATCCGGCTATTTGCTCGATGTCTCGCTCAAATTTTCCAAGCTGCTTCAGTGTATGGTTTTTATTCTCAATAACCCCGTCTACATCACCCATATCATGCACGACGGTTTTTGTCTCTCCATGCTTAAAAACGACTCGCGTGACACATGTGGGGCTGTCCGGGATAATCTCCCGGGAAGAATGATAGATAAAATTCTTATAATCAAATGATAGCAATAAATCCTCTAGCTTTTTTAACCGTTGGCTGCTGATCGTATAAACATGTGCTCCTAAAAATGAGACATTTTTCTCGCCATTCCAAAATACCTTGCCGTCTGAATGAATGGTTGACTGATAAACCGGGGAGCTTCCTTTACACGAAGTGCGGGAAATGGAAATCTCTTTAAACAACTTGATTGCAGCCTCCTATAAAGAAATCATGCCGAAGAATCGGCATTAATATAAATTCTATTTTAAATAATATGTCTGTAACACCAATAACATAATTGTAACATTTTCCAACTTCCTTATCATAAGGCAATCTCTCTATTAATTAAAGCAACTTATTCCCTAAAAAGGACAAAAAAACCCCTGTTTTTGTCAAATTAGTGCCAATGGAGGATGAAGGTATAAGAAAAGAGAATCAGCGTATACTAAAAAGGCTGCTCCATGACAAATGGATCAGCGAGAACGTATCCAACAGACGAGGTGATTAGACTTGAGTTACAAAAACGAATTAGATTCGCACTCTTCCCTCTTCCATCATAACTGGACAAGAAGGAAGCGCTCAAAGTCACAGGTCAACGGACATACGATGATGTCACAGACCAATATCATTTTGAGAAGTAACGCAAAGGCTCACCGCTGGTAAAGGATGCTTTCACGAAAAAAGACACCCAATGACAGGTGTCTTTTTTCGCATGATAGTTTAAGGCTGAGGGCAGGCAACTCCCGCATTTCAGCCTGGTTTTCTATTTAGCCATACTTGATGGTTATATTTTTGTATTTAGTGCCTAACATCGATTTTCTCTTAAGCACGTGGTAATTGTTGCAGGATATAGTTAATGGTTTCCTCTGACTCCAATCGAACCGCGACATAAGGCGGATCGATGTTTCGGTTTGCCTCAATCGGAATGCCAATCCACATGTATCGCCGGTCAATGCAAATCATGCTAAATGGCGGCCCCTCCTTCAAATGTTGATCTGGGTCTAAATATGGATGCTCCTCATTTGAATAGAGCGCCAATTTTGCTCTGGCCGGTCTCATTTGCAGCCCTCGTGCCAGTTCTTTAGACAGAATGCAGCGATTTGGGAGGGATAGGATGATCTGACTTCGTGCCTGTGTGATATCATTTAGCACATCATCAAGCTTACGTGCATAAAGCCATCTAAGCTTTGGATGAGGATGCTTAATCCATTTCCCAATCTGGTCCATCCCGATCGTTCTGTTATGCTGAAGCTGGAAATCGATGAATTGATGCAATGTCTTATATCTCGGAATAGAGTTCTTCAGAAAATCAACATCACTGACATGAATCAGCTTACCCTTCGTTCGTGTGATGGCTACATTCAAGAGCCGCTCGCTCTCATTTCCTGTCAGGAGCATTCCTGCCCTCTTCTGTGGATAGGAATCAACCGTATCAAAGATCATAAGCTCCCTCTCGCTTCCCTGGAAGCGATGAACGGTCGCAGCGATAAAAGCTCCAGCTGCATATTGCTCTGGATATAAATCCTGCAGGAGCTTCTCCATTAAGATAGCCTGAGCCCTGTATGGGGTCACATATCCAATTGACGTACTCCCGCCTTCGTATGCCTCATGAATCAGCTGCAAAGAGAGCAAAGCATGCATTAAATTCATTCTTGAGCCGGAGCTGCCCCCCGAGAAGCAATGCTCGCCGGTAAAGCTCGCATCCAGCAGAATGGAAGCCGCTTGTTCAAACGGTGCCCTAGCAACGATTTCCTGCCTGCTCGTCCGCACACTTGGATGGTCACCGACAAGTGAATTGTATACGTATTGATTGGTAAACGCGGAAATGTCGGGATGCATCCGCCGCTGTTCCTTCAATAGAAATAAATGCGGATGAAGCACTCCGCCTCTTGCGATATCTGCAACCCCAGCACGATGGAAAATATCCTCTCGCAGCCATGTATCAACAAGCTCACCTCTCGATGCCGCAATCGGCGGCAGCTGCTTGAAGTCCCCGCAAATAATGGCCCTTTTTGCCAAGCTAGCGGCAAAGGCGATTTGCGGGATAAAGGCCATACTCGCCTCGTCTACAATCACAAGGTCAAATTCCTGCTCATATATGACCGGATCATTCGCTGCCTTTGCAAGCGTCGTCCCTATAATGGCTGCCTCTTTGACAAGCTTCATCTCCTGCTTCCGGATTCGGTCAAGAATGCGGCCAAGCTTTTGTTCAAGCTCAAGCAGCTGCCTGGAATCGCGCACACTAAAGGACTGGGAGAGATCCTTCTTCAAGAGGCGTTTCTCCTCAGTGATTCGCTCTTTATCGCTTAACAATCCCGTATCCTGGTCCGCAAGTAATTGGGACGGCAGGATGTCACCATGCATTAAAAGTCCATCCCCCGCCTGATTACCATAACGTAATAGATCTCCCGCCTTGAATTTTTCCGCTTTTTTGATGAAAGCAGCTGTCTCGCCGAGGAGAACATCTACAGCCTGGTTGCTGTGAGAAAGCACAAGCACTCTTTTATCCTTGAAGTATTTATTGGCGGCGGTCCGGGCTAATGTATACGTCTTCCCGGTTCCCGGAGGTCCCCACACAAATGTTACCGGATTATATTTAGACCGCTGGAATAACTCCTGCACAGCTGTTTTGCTCTCTAAGCTCGGGCGTTTATCCGGGAAATCCGGAGCCATCAGCCTTTTCACACGGCTACGCTTTCGCTTGCTTTTCTTAATTTCATCCAGCCGTTCTATTAATTGTTCTAGAAGCTCCCAAGGGTCATGCGAAATGAATGCCTCATCTATTAAATCCCCAATCGACTGCTCCAAGGAAACCAAAAGCGTATTCCCTTCAGCCGACAGGACGCGCGCATCATATTTGCTTCCATCTCGCTCGAGGCGAGCTACCGTCCCAATAGGAATCTTCAAGGGTGAGACCGTTTCAAAGTAATACGTATACGTCTCACCCGATTCAATCTGATTCCCGTTCATAAGTACATATTTATGACTTCCGTATTTTTTCAGATGGCCGATTTCCTGTGAAAGGGCTTCTTGCCATTGTTCGATATATTGCTTTGTTGAAATAGAAGTTAACGTGATCACTAATCCTAACCTCTTATCTGCTTCGTATTTATTCTCAATTTGATTACTATAACATACAAATATATGTTCTGGAAACAAGCTAAAAATGGATTCACCCTTGCTTTCACCCCTAAAATTTACCTTGCTTTACAAGATATACAATCATATACTTTTACTATACCTTGTTATACAAGATAAGAAATGCGGTGATTATTCGTATGTCCCAGACACAGATGATGAAAGGAATATTGGATGGCTGCCTCCTCGCTATTATCAAGGAGAAGGAATGCTACGGGTATGAAATGGCCGAGGAATTGAGCCAATATGGCTTTGATGCGATCAGTGAAGGTACCATCTATCCCCTATTGCTCCGGATGCAGCGGGAGGGGTTGGTCACCTCAGTTCGTAAGGATTCCACCGCTGGCCCGAAACGGAAGTATTATTCCTTAACAAACGAAGGAGAACAAGCTTTGGATAATTTTCTAAAAAGATGGACTCAGCTTGAGAAAAGCGTAAACGCCATTATTAAGAAAGGATGAGGTGATTTTAATGGAGGAGAAACTATCTGCTAAAAGCACGCGATTTGTGGAAGATTTAAGAGTGTATTTATTTTCAAGCGGGAAAAAGAATGAAGAGATTGATGATATCATCCGTGAGCTCGAGGATCATTTATATGAGGCAGAATCCAAGGGGAAATCTATTGAAAAGATCATTGGTTCCTCTCCAAAAGATTACATGTTAAGCCTTTCAGATGAGATGAAAACCGATTATAAAGGCTGGGCGAAGTATATCCCGTTACTCATTGTCGGACCCATGTCATATTTGGTGTTCAAAGACCTTCTATCCGGGACATTAAGCTATGGTATTTTAACCATTATCGGCAGTATTATCTTCAGCATCCTTTTCTTTGCCGGAGTGATGGCAGCCTTACGTTATACGGCGAGCCGCCAAGTATCAAGGAAAAAAGAATTTTTCATATTCTTATTGCCTGCCGTTCTATGCATGTTATTCATCAGCGGTATATTATTAATTGATTTACTTTATCCAAGTCCCATCATTCACTTTGGTGTATTAGGGAGCAGTCTAATAGGCATTCTGTTCCTAATAACCATCATTATTTTCTCCATTTGGACAAAGACCGCCATCCTTCCAGTCACTCTGCTTGCCCTGTACCTGCCTGAACTAGCTTTGTCAAAAACCTCTATGAGTGAAATGGTACAAATGGTCATCAGTATGGTGATAACCTATATGATTATTGGCACATACTTATTGATTATTTTGAGAAGAGAGAAGGTAAAAAATTCGGTAAAGCTTCATCGATGATTCGAAGTTCTTCCTTTCAATAGATAAAAGACCCTGTGCCGCAGAATTCTTCATGCAGCACAGGGTTCCAGTTAGAATTGAGGGTTTATTTTCATCTCCCCATATACCTTTAATATATTCTTAGGTGTATACATATAATCTTTCAACTGGAGGTGTTATATGAATAATAAGAAACTGTTTAAATCTAGAGTAGATAAGCCGATAAGTGGAGTGTTTGGCGGTTTGGCGATTTATTTAGATATGGATGCCAATATACTCCGATTAATCTTTGTATTCTTTTCATTGGTTACTGCACTCATCCCTTTCTTCCTCCTATATCTAATTGCTGCGTTCATAATTCCCTACGAAGATAACCATGAACCTCCTGACTTAGTTAATACAGAAGAAAAGTCTTAAATAACATCTAAAAACAAAGACAAAAATTTAATGGACCTCCAGCCAACGCCGAAGGTCCATTTTGTACTTAATCTTTTTTAAATAACTTCTTAAAGAATGAAAAGCCTCCACCAGTCGGTTCCTTTTCATTCTTTTTTTCTGTATTCTTTGTTGGATCAGGCAAGCTAATATCTTCTTTGTTAATCGCATATCCATATGCCAGTACGGCTCCGTGCGGAGAATTATAGTCCTTGTTCAAAACAATCTTGAACTGGATCTTGTGTGATTCCGCCAATTTCACGTATTTCGATAAATACGAATAGTCGATATGGCCATTGAGATAAAGAACAGCTCCCGTATTATTTTTCAATATATCTTCAAATGCTGATGGTATTTTATTTTCGAAGACGGTTTTCTGCCCTAGGGCAACGACAACCCGTTCACGCAAGGAACCAAGAAATTCCCTGCGTTCCTCTGTTTTGATTTCCTTTGCCCCATGGATTCCCTCTTGCAGATAGTCATCCACTGTTTTTTTCGACATCCCGTTCGCCTCCTCCATTCTTTCTTATCCTATGTATCGGTTGTGTTGTTGGGTCCTTATTATTAGGTTGTAATGAATGTCATTTTTTATGCAAAAGAAAAGACACCTGCATATAGCAAGTGTCTTCTTTCGAAAATTGAGGCGAGGTCACAGCACTCCACATTGTGCTTGCCATTTAAGGCATGTGCTCGTCTTACACAATTCAGCTCATCGCGTAGATAACTATAGCATATTCTTTTGAATAAGGCAACAGTTATTAGGATAGAGCTTCTGTCAAGGCTGGTACGACTTGTTTCTTGCGTGAAACGACACCTTTTAATACAGCCGTTTTATTCACTAACGTCACTCCGAAGGCTTGCTCTACTGCAGCTGATTTCTCGCCGACAGCAAGGGCAACGGAATCATTGGTCAGGATGTCAGTTACGACAAGCAAGAAAAGGTCCAAGCCTTTCTCATCAATTGAAGCTTGCATAGCTGCTTCAAGCTCAGCTTGCTTAGCCATGACTTCATTTGTATCTACTGCGTTCACTTGCGCGATTTCTACTTTAGATGTTCCCATGCTGAATTCTTTCGCATCAAGGGAGATCAATTCTTCGATTGTTTTCTTGCTTAAGTCCGCTCCAGCTTTAAGCATGTCAAGACCATACACTTCAGCATCCACGCCAGCGATCGCAGCCAATTCCTTCGCTGCTTGAACATCTTGCTCTGTGCATGTTGGGGATTTGAACAATAAGGAATCAGAAATGATCGCAGAAAGCATAAGGCCAGCGATTTCCTTCTTGATTTCTACTCCGTTCTCTTTGTAAAGCTTGTTCAAGATTGTCGCTGTGCAGCCAACAGGCTCAGCGCGGTAGTATAACGGGTCAGCTGTTTCAAAGTTCGCGATGCGGTGGTGATCGATTACTTCAAGCACGCGTACTTGTTCGATATCATCCGCACTTTGCTGACGTTCATTATGGTCAACGAGAATAACCTCGTTCACTTCTTCAGCAACCTTCTCCACTAAACGAGGAGCTTCAATTTTGAATGTATCCAAAGCAAATTGAGTTTCTCCGTTCACGGAACCCAGTCTTACTGGCTCGGCATTCATTCCTAGTGCTTTCTTTAATTCCGCATAAGCGATAGCTGAACAGATTGTATCTGTATCAGGGTTTTTATGTCCAAAGATCAATACTTTTTCCATCGACATTCATACTCCTTTAATTAAATATGTAATTCTTCGACATTCACAAAGAATTGTTTCGTAAACCATTTTTCATTATACCTGAATTAGGCTCATTTTTTAAGATTTCCCGGCATTTTCAGTCGAAAATATAAAATTTATTTTCCCGTCCTTCCACTCAAGCGTGGCATCAAACGTATTGTCTCCCTTTTTGAAGCCTTTAATAAGGCCTGTCCTGCCCTCTTTCAAAAGCTTTTGCATATTGGCCTGGCTGATTTTCTTCCCTAGTATGGTCTTAGAGAAAGTGTATTTACATTCCTTCTCTCGGTAATTCACACATCCATAGAATTGACCTTTATCCACGATGTCACCTTGGCATAATGGGCATTGGCCCATTTTTTTCGGTTTTGGGAATTTAGACCCTTTCCGCTGGATGCTCTCCACATTGTATCCGGAGAAATCCCATGTTTCGAATCCCTTTACCGCATCCTCAATGATTTTTGCCGTCAATTTCTTCGTTTGTTCCATGAATTGGGCGGCAGATGCTTTCCCTTCTCCAATCTCCGCGAGACGCTGCTCCCATTTAGCCGTCATCTCTGGGGAAGCGAGGATTTCCTCCCCAATCGCTTTAATTAGCACCTTTCCCTTATCTGTTGCAAAGACCTGATTCTTTTTGACGTCTATATACTTCC